>JAPUGI010000151.1 GCA_027292925.1 Gammaproteobacteria bacterium | reverse complement strand
GCGTACCGGTCAGAGTCTCACGTACTTTCCACCAGTCTGTTTTTGGTTCCGGGCTTTCCTCAACTGGTGCAGCTTTGCCTTTCACCAGTTTCGTGAGTAAATAACCGAGGCACAGACCAACGAATCCCGCAATTCCCAGGTCCAGCAAATTGTCCATTTACTCTCTCCTTCTGCTTCTTTCTTTCACAGGTACCGACTCGCTACATCATATCATTTAGCGCGGATTCACGAGAAACTCATCGTTGACACAATTTTCGAGTCTGCCGGTATTCAAATATTTTAGCGCAACGGTAATCCCCTTGGTACGCATGTCGTACAAGCTCTGGGGTGTATAGAAAGCGGAATGCGGTGTTATCAAGAGCCGGTCGCTTATCCACTCCTCTTCTTGTTGCCACGCAATGATCAGTTTTCTGGACATGTTTGCAGGCTCTTCTGACAGTACATCCAAACCTGCTCCCCCAACCTGCCCGGTCTTCATCGCATCATATAAAGCATCAATCTCAACCACTTCACCCCTGGCGGTATTGATCAGTACCAGACCAGGTTTGGCGTGTGACAATAAGTCGGTATTGATCATATCCCTGGTTTCCTCGGTTAGTGGAACATGCAGGCTCACAATGTCAGACATTGCAAACAGTTCCTCCAGGGATTCGGACCGCTTGATGCCAAGTGCAAGATCCGAACCATTGGTTTTGTAAGGGTCATAGAAAGTGACATCCATACCAAAGGCTTTACAACGCAGTGTCATGGCGGTACCGATCCGGCCAAGCCCAACTATTCCCAATTTTGCCACCGATAACCTAAGCGCCAACGGATGATCCATAGGTTGCCAATGATTCTTCGGGTCCTGGCGAAGACGGTTGTCATATCGATTAATTCCTTTTAGCAGCCCCAACAACAATCCCATGGCGTGATCAGCCACATCCTGAGTACCATAATCCGGCACGTGGCATAGCGGAATACCAAGAGCCCCATATTTTTTTAGATCGAGATTGTCAAAACCCACCTTGGGTGTTACAAAGATACGGCAGTTTTCAATCTTTCCCATATCTTCTACCGCCAATGGATCAAGGGTGCTGATCAATGCATTAGCCGAAGCCCATTGCTCGTCAGTAACTTCCTCCGGGTTGCGTACGAAAATGCAGTCGACATCGTTACCCGCCGCTTCTCTCTCGATCTCATGATCATCCGGCCAGCGGGTATGCGGCCATAAAAGTTTAATGGGCATCTTGTTGGTACTTTAAAAGCCTGGGGAGCCTTGCCTCTACTTCGAACTTTTCTGGACTACTCGTAATCTTAATTCAGCGCTGGAAAAGTTGTGTGGGCGACGATTGAAATAGCATTTATCCAGAGTTTCTTCACGACCAGTGAAGGGCTGATCACGATATTCATCACCTAAAATACGGACATCCCAGTCAACGGATTTTAGAATCTCCATGACGTCATCTTCAGTATCGTAAACAATGATTTCATCAACATATTTGCAGGCGGTTACCTGAATCTGGCGCTCAACAATACTCTGCACCGGAGCGTTTTTCTCGTTTCGATCAATGGACGGATCCGTCTGGATACAAACGATAAGGTGATCACAAATAGTTTTTGCTTCCTGCAACATCAAAATGTGACCGGCGTGAAAAAGATCAAACGCGCCGAATGTAATACCTACCTTTGCCATTCGGGATGACTCCGTTTACGAGTGGGGATGGCTATTTTAGACGCTTAAGGTCCAGGCAACTAGTACTAAATTTTTCACACAGGATGTTAGCCAGAAGTACGCGCATCGGTGCATAATGTCTACAAATTTCTATTACGTCACAAGATAAATGTCTCTTGTCCAATACATTCAACGAACGAAAGAAACTTACGATAAATTAGGTTATCCAGCTTACCGGTGGTTCCATGCCGAATCGGCACCTGCGTTTACCAAAGTAACAAAGCCTCTGGCCAAGAGTCGCCTCGGTATGATCTCCACCGCTGGTACCTATATTCAGGGGCAGGTGGCTTATTACTATCAGGATGATACCAGCATACGCGCCATTCCAAACGATACACGGGTCGAGAAAATTCGTTTCTCACACATTACGGAAAACTACCTGGCAGAGGCGCGGCAGGACCCTGGTACGGTTTTCCCGTTGGAAAGCTTGACGATCCTGCAGCAAGAAGGTGTCATCGGGGAACTTGCCCAAAATTACTATTCCTGTATGGGAGGAATCTATTCACAGAACCGCGTAAGGCAGGAGCTGATTCCAAACCTGGAGGAGGTTGTCGAGAAACAGGAGTTGGACTTACTATTACTGGTTCCCTTGTGACCAGTCTGCCACCAGACCGTGTGTCTGCTTGCTCGTCATTTTGAATCGGTTGGCATTCCAACTCTCATTATGGGCAGTGCGCTGGATATCCTGGAAGCAGGCAACCCGCCCAGGGTGCAATTCCTAAACTTCCCATTGGGATTCGAGACAGGACCATTTCGGGATAAGCAGACCCAACTGGATGTGGTTCGGCAAGGTCTGGCTGGATTTGAATCCTTCACAGAACCTGGCATCAAATCATTACCTTTTTCCTGGGATGAAGGGTGGGAACTCGTCAATCATCGAGAAAGAAATACCAAAAGTAGCGATTCACGCTCTCCCCGGAATACCGAACCCCAGTACCAGACCGAGGAAGACCGTCTGTTGGCAGAGCAGTAGACATTTACCCACAATGCTTTCTTAAATCACATAAAGTAGATATAATTTCCCACAATTTAATTATATTGCATAATATCCAGACATATATTTAATTTTTTCCTAAAGTGGGATATTTTTATCTTATTGTGGCGATTTAGCATGTCGATAGAAGTCTTCCACTGCCTGGGGGCCATTTCTTTGTAGCCCTCGATCAAATCCTGCTCCATCCCGGACCCTCCAGTCAAGCGTTTCGCAATAAAATGGGCTCAACCCCTTATCGATCCTATCCTCTTGATTTTTAAGTATTTTTTCCAATACTTCCGCTACATGACCGGCATCGGTCCAGGCGGCTTTATAGTGGATAATGCCGCCACGACCAATAATCCAGGTCATGTTCGGTAGCATGCCGAAAGCTTTATGTGCATCACCTTCGAGGGAATCCAGCAGAATCGGTCTTTGAACATTAAGTTCCTTCTGCAACGCTCTCGCGTTATCACGCTTTTCATCCATGGACCTGTGGTGACTGTAATTTTCCGCAGGATGCGCTTCCCTTGTATAAAGAAATACCGAGCGCACGGCTCGATCGACATATTCGCTCGCCATTTTGTCCATGGCGGCAGTAGCCAGGGAGCAGTAGGGTCAGGTAAAGGAACCAAATTCAACGATCACGAAGTCTTTTTTCCACAGCTCCTTCATCTCGATTGTAGCGCCACTATCAAGATCCTCTAAAGGATAAGTGGGTGCTTTTTGACCTGCATTCGGCGCACTGGAAAAAAGTTCAAACGGTTTCATTTCCTCAGGCAAATCAAACACCGGATAATTGTAGTCACTCATCAGCAAACCTCCATAGTAGTCCACACTATATCAGCAGCCGTAAATTGAACGTTCGAATTTATTCAGCGATGCAGTTCTGTGTTCTAATAACAAATCAAAAGAAAATTCACCCGATATGCGATCCCTGGCAATTCTAATTCCCTTACTGCTCTCAAGTGGTCCACTCGCGGCTGAGTCTGGTTTGTCAGACTGTAACAAAGAGTTTAGCCCGGCACCCGGTGGATATCTTTTCGTTGACGCCGATGAAAAACGACTCGATGTTTCCGAAGGGTCGAAGATTGGTCAAATTCACTACACACGATTACAGATATTCGATGAGTCAGATCCCCGTGAGAATAACTGGGCCTATCGCTGGGCAAACCGGTTTCACGTTACAACCAGGGAAGATGTTATTTCGAACCAGGTACTGTTCAGCAGCGGAGAAAGCTATGACACCAGACTGATGGAAGAAACTGCTCGTCTGCTCAGGCGACAAAAATATTTGTACGACGCTGAAGTGCGTCCGGTCAAACTCTGCGGCAACACGGTTGATATTGAAGTCATCACGAGGGACATCTGGTCATTTACGCCTGACGTCTCATTCAAGCGATCCGGCGGGGAAAACACACGTCGTTTCAGCCTCAGGGAAACCAATATTCTGGGTTCAGGGCAAGAACTCGCGCTTCTCTCGAAGAAGGACCTTGATCGGGAAACAACCCAATTCACTTATAGAAACAACAACTTAATGGGAAGCCGAATAGCCGGAAAAGTTGTCTACTCGGATAACGACGATGGTTCTGAACAACTCGTTTTTGTACGGTTGCCGTTTTATTCCCTGGACTCCAGAAGAGCCTGGGGGATCCGATTGAACACATTCGAGCGGACTGATCCTCAGTTTTTTCGCGGAGATGACGTCACTGAAGTGGCCCATGAAGGTGAAGACTATATGCTCACCTATGGTTTTTCCCGGGGATTAAAGGATGGTGTTGCCCGGCGCTGGACGCTCGGCTACCGCTATCGTGATGACGTGTTCGGTCCCGGCGATGAACTCCCGCCACCAGCAGATTTTCCTATTAATAAACGGCTCTCATATCCATTTATCGAGTACTGGTCCGTTGTGAATGACTACACCACGATAACCAATTTCGATCAGATACACCGCACTGAAGATCTACACCTCGGCCATACTTTTTTCTCTCGTTTGGGATACGCAGCATCCGCATTTGGATCAGATGATGATCGAATTGTTCTGCAAGGGCGGTTTGATGACACCATTATCTACAACAGCGATGTTTTGTGGCGTCACGAATTGGAGTGGAGAGGATTGTGGAACCTGGATACGGACGATTCGGAAGACGTCGTCATCAGCTACTCAACTCGTTACTTTCGAAATCAGACCAAGCATCTATCTTTCTTCGCCAGCTTCAGCATGGTCTATGCAAAAAACCTGAATACGCATCAGCAGGTTCTGTTTGGAGGAGATACCGGCGCAAGAGCTTTCGATAACCGACTGCAGGCTGGCAACCGAAGAATCATACTGACCCTGGAAGAACGCATGTATACAGACATTCATCTGCTCAATCTTGTAAGACTGGGCTGGGCTTTATTTTTCGATGTTGGCAGAGCCTGGGAGCCAGGTGTTGAAGATGGACTTGAAGACGACTATCTCGCCAATATCGGCATAGGCCTCAGGCTGGCATCCACCAAAGCCGACGCCGGGCGTGTCATCCATATCGACGTTGCCTTCCCCCTGACAAACAGAGATGACCCGGCTGTTGACAGCAGCGAGATCTCCATCAGTTTTAAAAACGAATTTTAGTGCTGGAGTTAAGTTAACGCATATGTCCCAGGCTTTTGAAGGTATTCGCATTATCGACTTTACCCAGGTCCTGGCAGGGCCGTTTGCTGTGATGCAACTGGCACTCCTGGGCGCAGACGTGATCAAGGTAGAACAACCGGGGATTGGCGATCAAACCCGCGGATTAATGACTGACAAAAACCAGGGCATGTCTCCCTCCTTTATGGGCATGAACCTGAATAAAAAAAGCATCACGCTTAATCTCAAATCCAGCGAAGCCATTGAGATTGTGAAAAAGATGGTAAAGATCGCCGATGTTGTTGTTGAAAATTTTAAAGCAGGGACCATGGAAAGAATGGGTCTTGGTTATGAAGACCTGACACCGATCAAACCGGATCTAATCTACTGTTCTGTCACGGGATACGGGCAAACTGGTCCGAAAGCTGGGGAAGCGGCCTATGACGGCGCCATACAAGCCTCGTCGGGAATGATGTCACAAACCGGGTATCCTGAAACAGGACCAACCAGGACAGGGTTTATGCCGGTTGATATGGCAACCGCCCTCAACACGGCCTTTGCCATATCTGCTTCCCTGCATCGAAAGGTAAAAACCGGTGAAGGGCAAAGAATAGACCTCGCGATGATGGACACGGCAATTGTTGTTCAGGCTGCGCAATACAGTAACTACATAAACCTGGGCAACCTGGTAGGTTTGTTGGGCAATGCTTCACCAACCCGGCAACCTACTGCCAACGTTTTTCCTACCAGAGATGGATTCATCCAGGTAACTGCACTACGTCAACCACAAGTCGAGAAACTGTTTACTTCGCTCGGGAAAAAGGATGATTTTGATAAACCGGAATTCAGTACGCCCGGTGCACGAGTTAAAAATACTCCGCTGGTGCATGAATTCCTGAGTGACGCATTAAAAAAGAACACCACCTCTAACTGGATGCAGCAACTTAGCTCTGCCGGTATCCCTGTAGCCGAAATCAGGGAACTACCCGAGGTTGTAGAGGATCCGCAATTTGAACATCGTGGTGTGTTTGAAACCATACCTTCACCGTTAGATGCTGATAAAACAGTAACCCTGGTTAAAGCCGGTTATGTAACAAATAAGGATGGTCCGGAAGTGCGCGATGGGCCACCCACACTTGGAGAACATACAAATGAAATTCTCGAGTCGCTGGGTTACTCTGCCGAGGCTATTGAAGAATTCAAGGCAAATGGGGTGATTTGATTCATACCTGAATAGATGTAACAACAGTCAAAAATAGGGAACTTAATATGAGCGCTTTCGAAATGGTGGTTGTGATCGTTATTGTCGCCAGCATAGCTGGCGTAGCTAACCGGTTCATCAAAATGAAGCACGAGCAAGCGGAGCAGCATGGACCTGATGAAGCAACCACGGGTCGGATCAAAGATCTGGAAGATCGAATCGAGATCCTGGAAAAAATTGTTACCGATGACAAACGAAACTTAGGGCAGGAGATTGACCGCTTATAACGCAACATTTGCAACATGAAAGTATTGTTACTCGACCTAGATGGTGTCCTCCAATTTCACGACAAACTCCTGGCAAAAAAGTTTGAGCGTGAATTTAAGTGGAAAACGAACCACGCTGAATTTCTAAAGGACCTGTTTTCAGACTCTGAATATCTTTTAACACAGACCGGAGAAGCTGATTTTCTCTGCGTCGCCGATCGGATTTTGCCCCGACATGTTGCGGATCTCAATGCAAACAAATATCTCGATATCTGGCTGAACGGCAATGTACAGAAAAACAAAGCACTGCTTGATTTACTGCCAGATCTCCCGATTGCCTACCTTGCAACAAACCAGGATCAGCATCGAGGCAAATTCATCGAAGCCCTGTACGCTCCCTACTTCGAAGGTATGTTCGTTTCCTACCGGATGGGTGTGCGTAAACCGTCGATAGCATATTTCGAAATGATCCTGCAGCAGTTAAACATAGCCCCGGAAGAATGCACCTTCGTCGACGACCATCAGCCTAATGTTGACGCCGGAGAAGCAGCTGGTATCCGAAGCATCCTGTTTCACTCCAATGAACAGTTGTTCAGTGAGTTCGAATCAATCGGGATTCTGTCAACCCGTGGCTAGTTATCAAATAAATCATCGAATTTTGTTTTCATGTCGTACCACGGTTCCAACACACTAGCTCTCTCGCCATAGGTCATAGCCAGGCACAATGGACTAACCCTATTCTATCTCCTCGAAGAGTTCGATACACTTCACTGGTCACCTGAAGTTCGGATCGACAATGCCGCTCAATACCCAGATCGTTGCCCAGCAAACACAATCGTTCAAACATGAGATTGGTGCCAGGTGGACCATGGCGTACGCATCCGGTCTCTATAATCTAGTCACCGAAGAAGGGCAACGGGCAATTTCCGACGGATTCGTCTGCTGGTAAGATGACACAGGATCTTGAACAGATTGGTATGGATGCCCTCGACCGGTTTCTCAATACCTGGAACGCTCGCGACGCCGGGCTCTGGGCAGCGTCCTTAAACTACCCCCACGTTCGGCCTTCGCCTTTTGGACCCATTGTGGTTTCAAAAGATGCGGCTGAATACGCATCAAGAGTTGATTTTGACCGCGTCTTGAAAACCGGCTGGGACCACAGCGAGTGGGACTACCGGCAGGTCATTCATACTTCGCCAGAGAAGATTCATGTGGCTGGACAATGGAGCAGGTATGACGTCGAAGGAAAAGTGATTCACACCAACCCTGTTGTATACATCGTGACCAGCGTTGACGGTTCCTGGGGAATCCAGTCCAGGTTTGGCGCCGACTATGCCGACGATGACTACGACACTTCAGGATTGGAGACTCGCGCCTTTAACCTGATTGACGACTTCACCAACCATTTCAACAACGACAATGTAGTAGCCTGCGCCGAGCTACTTAATTACCCACACTATGGCATCGGCGTTGGTCAATTAAGTGAACACCTGGAGCCAGGACAATTCACGATCACGGCGAGTGGCATGACCGTTGATTCTCTTGCCGCATTGCAAACGGGAAAACAAAGCCTAAATGCAGGACTTGACATAACAATGCAGCGTGGCTCTGGTAGCCAGGCTTTCCAGGCTGTAGTGAATATCACGGTTCGAAATGATCATCTCGGCATACAAGGCTGGTCAATTCTGAACCCAAATGCTGAAGAAGGCTAAGACGAGCCGGAATATGAAACACCCATCCCTGCTCTTACATCATTATTGATCCCGTACTGGGGAATGGGATAGCGCAATCCGTTACTGGAGAGTGCTTCAAGTCCGGCGATGGTTTTTGGTAGAAAAGAAGGCGGCAAGGCGATCAACAGTTCATCTTCCATGACACCGCCATAGCGCCGTTCTGCGAAGCAAGGTATAGACAGGCTTGGCTCGCCTGTCTTCAATGCCCTGCCCCAGGAATCTGCACACGCCGATTCACCAACACATCCCCATTCCAGTTTTTTGTAACCCGCCCACTGCAGTCCATTGATAAACAGAATCATCTGCGCCGGGGTGGCGTAGATCAGGCATATATCCGGCGGGTCAAGACGTCCTGAAGCCAAGGGACTGACCACCATTGCCTCATATTGTCCATACGGGAGCAGATCCATCGCATGCTGGTGAGCAGCCGCATCTTCAGCAGTGCTATACCAGACGCCGGTCATTCTCTTACCTGACAACCATTCTTCATCTCGAGGATATAATCCAACAACGGTGCCGCACTGGGCACCAACAAGATCATCCATGGTGATGCCAACGGTCCATCCGTTTCTGCTGGCCTGGCCCACAATCTGGTCGGTGGTGTGTACAACCTTGGGTCGACGAATTCTCGGCACCGTTTCCATTTCCTGGCGGGTTTTAAACATCTTCATTCCGATGGGCGTCGTACGCAGTCGCAATAGCCGATTCAGGTCAGCCACAATCTGCGGTCCATCGAAAACCGTTTGATCAGTGGTTATCATTTCGTCAGACATTTTTCCTCCAGATACGTGGACTCATCCAACCATACCAAAAAAAGAGGTAGCCGGGGGTGTCTAGCTAGCCCAGAGGATCTAGGCTGCGTAAAGGTAGGGTTGTATTTTTTCGAAGGCTCTGGCTTCGATCTGGCGAATGCGTTCCAGGGAAACGCCATATTTGGCAGACAATAGCTTGAGGCTTGCCTTTTCTTCCGATAACCATCGGCTTTTCACGATATCACGGGCTCGATCATCTAACGATGCGAGGCCATCGTTCAAACCCTGGCGTTGGATATCGGCAATCTCCAGGTCTGCAGCGACGTTCGCTGGATCTTCCGTTTCTCCAGCGGTTATATATGCAGCAGGGGAGAAGCTTTTTTCGTCATCATCACTGACTCCAGCTGGCTCAAAACTCTCATCAAAGTTTGAGAGTCTGGCTTCCATTTCCATCACATCACGAGGTCTCACACCAAGGTCGTCCGCTACCTGCTCCACTTCTTCCTTGTTGAACCAGCCCAGGCGTTGTTTCGCCTTTCGTAGATTGAAAAACAACTTACGCTGCGCCTTGGTGGTCGCAACCTTCACAATTTTCCAATTCCTGAGGATAAATTCGTGAATTTCCGCCTTGATCCAGTGCACCGCGAATGAAACCAGACGAACATCATGATCAAGGTTAAATTTTTTGACCGATTTCATCAGGCCAACATTACCTTGCTGAATGAGGTCCTCCAGAGGTAAGCCATAACCGGCGTAACCACGTGCGATATAAACGACATAACGAAGATGAGACATGACAATTTCGCGGGCAGCTTCCAGGTCATCATGTTCCTGGAAACGCAGAAACAGGTCGACTTCCTCTTCCTTGTCCAGGATAGGCGTGTGTCGAACAGAATCCAGATACTCTTGCAAACTACCGGTATGCACAACCGGTAATTTTGGAGTACTTACGGCTGCCGTCATGTATTTTTCCTTAAAAGTATTTTTGAAAAATTCTTTTGGTTACAAGGGTTTAGAACGCATATTTTGTCCAATGTTCCCTTAATTGGGTCAGAAAAGCGGTTTTCAAGCGCTAATTAGGAGATTCTATCGATATGCAGCAATTCTCGCCCCTTAAGCCAGATGTAACCATTATAACGGACGCCTTTAGCCCCGCGCCGTTACAAAAAACAAGCCCAGTGGTGTTAACCACATTCAGCCGCTAGAATTGGCGCCTTTGTGACCGCTATCAGCAGATATGACCGCCCTGCAAGAAAACTCAACCGCATTCAACCCCAACAATCTCGAGCTGACGCTCATTGCCAGCTACGACCGTCTAATCAGGGCAAATATCACTCGCGTCTGGGAGAATGTTCTCGATTGGGAGCACCTGCCACAGCTCCACGGCACCTCTTTCGGTTACGTAAGCCTTGATGAGGCGGGTGACTGGGGTTGGCGGACCTGGTCCAACCCTGGACGAACCGCCCATATAGAATTATGCGTCGACAAAACGCAATATGTTGCGCGAAGTTACGACGCAAATAAACAGACCTCTGAGATCTGGACCTACCTCACGCCCGAAGATGAGCAGACCGGCATCCACGTCGAATTCCACGCCACGAACATCAAACCCGAGGCCAAAGACAAGGTAGGAAAAATTTATCTCAGGTTATATGAGCAGCTGTGGGATGAAGATGAAGCCATGATGATGGCACGCCAACTACGGTTAACGGAGTCGAGAAATAAAGATACCGAACTGAACCTCGGCAGTAGCGAACAGCTTCGATCTCGACTGCCCATCACCGTACAACTGAAAAACAGTGAATTTCGACTCATAGAATTGAACGGAAAACTTGTCTTGTATTCAACAATTTGTCCACATCGGCTTGGACCACTCATCGATGCCGATATTTGTGATAACTCTGTTACCTGTCCCTGGCATGGATATTGTTTTGATATTAATACTGGAAAGTGTCTTTCGCCAGCGGAATCCAGTTGCAAACTGCCTGAGCCTCCCACCATCCTGGAAGAATCCGGAAACATTATTTTGAGGTACCAGGAGTTTTTTAATGCCACAAGCTAATGCAAATGGCATCACACTCGAATACGATACCTTCGGCCAACAAGGCGGCAGACCGCTGTTGTTAATCATGGGACTCGGCGCCCAGATGATCCACTGGGATGAAGCCTTTTGCACGTTGCTCGCGGACACGGGCCACCATGTAATCCGCTTTGACAATCGGGATATCGGGCTGTCGGAAAAAATGGGCCAATTCTCCATTCCGGATATGGCACAAATGCTGGCAGATTTCCTTGACGGGGAAACGCCTGAAGTCCCATACACGCTTGATGATATGGCTGCAGATAGTCTTGGTTTACTCGATGCCCTTGGCATTGATGCCGCACACATCTGTGGTGCTTCGCTCGGTGGGATGATTGCGCAGGTTATGGCCATAAACTATCCGCAACGCGTAAAAACCATGACATCCATTATGTCAACCACTGGTAATCTTGATCTGCCCCCGGCCTCGCCGGAGGCCCAGGCGGCACTCACAACGCGAGTTGAGAATAATGAGGCCGCCGTCGCGCAGAGAGCGATTGATATGCATGCCATCATCGGTAGCCCGGGATTTGAATTCGATGCCGAGAGATCAACCAAGCGAGCTATCGCAGCCTTTAAAAGAAGTTTCTATCCCGCTGGAATTGCCCGGCAGATGGCTGCTGCTGCCGCATCCGGTGATCGGTGTGAAAAACTCAATCAGCTGAACACACCCACACTGGTTATCCATGGCACAGATGATGAGTTGGTCCCGGTAGAGGGTGGCATTGATACACATAAAAATATCAGGAATTCAGAATTAATGCTGATCGAAGGTATGGGACATGATCTGCCCATTGGTGCCTGGAAACGCATCGTTGATGCGATCACAAAATTGACCAGTAACAATCCCTAGATTTCCAACACAGGTAACCCTATTCATCATGCCGGAGTTACCTGACCTCACAATTTACATCGAAGCACTGTCGGCAAGAATCGACGGTGAAACTCTGCTCGGAATTCGTATTGCCAGTCCATTCGTATTGAGGTCTGTAGAGCCCTCTATCGACGCGCTGGTCAATCACCAGGTGACTGGATTCAATCGGATCGGTAAACGCGTCATCATCGAACTTGAAAACGACTATTACATCGTTATCCATTTGATGATCGCAGGACGTTTTCGCTGGTACAAGGCTGGCGCCAGGATCCCGGGCAAACTTGGATTGATGGCCTTCGATTTTTCTTCCGGCACACTTGTCTTGACCGAAGCAAGCCAAAAACATCGCGCCTCAGTATATTTGGTTAAAGGCTCTGATGACCTCGCTGGATTCAATCTGGGTGGCCTGGAAGTCTTTGATATTACCCTGGGAGAATTCAGGTCTGCACTGACACGGTAAAACCATACCCTGAAGCGTTCCCTGACGGATCAGCGATTTCTCGCTGGAATTGGAAACGCCTACTCTGATGAAATCCTCCATCACGCGCGAATCAGTCCCATGCGTCAGGTGAAACACCTTAACGACAATGAGTGGCGAGATTTACACAGTTCCTGCCAGCTAGTGCTCAGAAAATGGATCGAGATACTAAACAACAAGGCTGCTGGTAAATTCCCGACAAAAGTGACCGCTTTTCATGCCGAGATGGCGGTGCACGGTAAATACAAACAACCCTGTCCTGACTGTGGTAAGCCAGTTCAGCGGATTCGCTATGCCAGTAATGAATGCAACTACTGTGCGCAATGCCAGAATCAGGGAAAATTACTGGCGGATCGGGGGCTTTCGCGCCTGCTCAAAAAAGATTGGCCAAAAACGCTGGAAGAACTTGACCAGTAGGCCATGCATTGCGAGGAATCGACAAAATCATTACCCTGATGATTGAGGTTTTGTTGGTTTAGACTCATGGTGAGTACTGATCTAAAAGATCTGGTTTTACTTCTGGACTCAAAGGTTCCTGTTCTGGTTATTGAGTCCTTTGAAGAGCCTCGCGTGCTGGAAATGATCACACGGCTCGCGGTCAAGCGTGCATCACCACTCTATGCCTGGCCCATCACTGAAGGACTAAATCGACTTGGCTTCGGAAGTCGCCCAGGGCCAGATTTAACACCGCAACAGCTAATCGAAACCATCCACGGCACGCATCCTTTATCGGTTGTTATGCAGGAGAAAGAACGCTGCGTGTTTGCGGACTGATGAAAGTGGCGGACATCAATTGGGATACCTGGATCCCCGAAGAAACAGCCACATTGATGTTTGTCATCAAGGAAGACCAGATTCTTCTCATTAGAAAAAAGAGAGGTCTGGGAGCAGGAAAAATTAACGGACCCGGCGGACGTCTTAAACAAGGTGAGTCGCTGAAAGAATGTGCTATCCGGGAAACCCGGGAAGAATTGCTGATCAACCCTCTCAATGTCGAATTTAGGGGAGAACTGTTCTTTCACGCTGAAGATATGCCCAGGATACACGGCTACGTATTTACCGCATCAGACTATGAAGGAACGCCAACAGAAACTGAAGAAGCTATTCCCATGTGGTTCAGTGTGACCGATATCCCGTACATTGAAATGTGGGAAGATGACAAGTTCTGGTTACCACAGGTGATCGCCGGGCAAGTGGTCGATGCGTGGTTTATATTTGCTGGTGAGTCAGTCCTTGACCACAAGGTGACTATCCGAGAGGTTTGATTCAAAACTCACTTTGTTGTTTCATCGATAAAAACGTAGGTAACAAAATATGTACGAAATCCCAAAGATCAGCGTCCCTGTCGAACTAACTCTCATGGACAGTGAAACTGTGGAAGGTACGATATTCGTCACGGAGGATCTTGTCTCCGCAGAAGGCAATCCCCTCGTTGAAGAATTCCTGAACCAGGATCCGGACCACTTTTTCCCGTTTGAAAGCAGTGCCGGGGCCTACCGACTCATCAATAAAGACCATCTAATTATGGTCAAAAGTTCACAGGATGATGAAGAGATAAAACACCAGACTCCCCTGCCGCCGAAAAACCTGGTTGTCCACTTCACTAATGCGCGAACTGTGTATGGGGTTGTCTATCCGACCTTGGCTGAAGAATCGCGAGCGTCGGACATAATTAACCAGGAAGATGTCTTTATGGTTCTGTACCAGAACGGCCAAAAACTGATCATAAACCGCAATCATATAATTTATATAAACGCGAACTAGTCCTGCCTGATCACTTCTTGAGTCAGGGAACCCTCTAATACTCGGGTGGAATAAAAACGATCTCTTCCATCTCACCGAGCGCATCATATCTATTCATCCTGATTTGCTCGATCGCATAGTCATCATGAATGTCGTCATCAATACAAAGGCCCGTTAAGCTAACTTTCAGGCAACTTTCAATAATCGTAATCTGCTGGACTTCACCAGAAGTACTGACATTAAATTTCAATCGTACCCAGCTGTAGCCCGATGAAGTTTGAGTAGATTCTTCTTGCGTACTTAACGCAATAGACTGATCCCAGACTTCATTTCGAGTTGGCACTACCAGCGGAGGTAGTTCTTTTTCTGCAGGCAACATTGTTATCTGCCTTGAACCTTCTAGCACTATCTGGTTTCTCGCGGGAGCACTTTCAATACCCGAATCAGGTTCAGGAAGATTTTCGATGCTCACAACAAGGTAAACGCTGACTCCAAACAGCAGACACGCCGCCAGTAGCAATTGTGACTTCGCTCTCAGAAGATTTCTTCGAAAAAGTTTTCTATTGACTGTGTCGCACGCACATCGGCGGTTTCATTGTAGACAGTGCCAAAACCTGGATCATTAGCCGCTGGATTAGTGAATGCATGCATGGTCCCTCCATAGGCGTGTACCTGCCAGTCGACTCCTGCTGCATTCATCTCTTTTTCGAAATCGAGCACCTGTTCAGGCGGAACCATCGGATCATCATGACCATGAAGACACAGCACCTTCGATGTAATGGTCTCGTTAGGCACATCGCCGGGGGCGAATATGCCGTGAATACTGATGACACCCAGGACGTCGCTGCCGGACCTCGCCAGTTCAAGCACACACATTCCACCGAAGCAGTAACCCATCGCACCGATCATGCTTTCTTCAACCATATCCATGTCGCGAACTGCATCTACCGCAGCCTGCATCCTAGCCCGCAATGCCGCCCTGTTACCCGCCAGTGGATTCATCAGGGACGAGTTGTATTCCACATCTCCCTCCCGGCCAAACACACCCTTGCCATACATATCCAGGGCAAAACCGACATATCCCAGTTTCGCGATTTCATCGGCCTTGCCAGTGGCAAAATCCCCGCGACCCGTCCAGTCATGGGCGATCAGGACGGCGGGCCTGGACCCGGAAAGACTCTCGTCATAGGCGACGTATCCTTCGAGAATCGTATCCCCATCACTGTATTCAATAGTTTCCGTGTGCATCAAAGCCTCCTCTTAACATTTGTCCTTCAAATTAAGACACGACTGCAGTTTGAATTCAAACCCCCGCCAGGTCTTTCATCGCTATGTCTGTGGTGAAGTAAATTTCCCCTCTCATGTGATCACAGAAATCCGTCTTATTTAGCTTGTCCATGATGGCACTTTTCACTTCAGCCAGATGCAATGTGACCCCCACTTCATTCAAGTTGTCACATAAATGCTCCAACATTTCCAGACCGCTGGTATCGATAAAATTTGTTGCAGTGCAGATCAGAAGTACGTGCTTCACTTCAGGAGAGTCCGCGACATTGCTGATAATAAAGTTCTCGATAAAGCGTGTATTGACAAAATAAACACTCTGGTCAACCCGGAGCGCTAAAACTTCCGGTGCGGTCGTTACTTCAAATCGCTCGACATTCCTAAAATGTTCTGTGTCCCCTACCCTGCCGACAACAATAATATCGGGACGACTACTACTGCGAATTAAGAGTACAAACGAAATAATGATGCCCACCAGGATTCCTGATTCGACTCCCAACACCAGCACAGCAATAAAAGTGCAGCTGAAGGTCGCCGCATCGGTGACGTTAAAGGCAAAAATTCTGCGAATGACCCGGGCATCAATCAATTGCCATGCAGAGATGACGATAATCGCCGATAGGACTCCTTTCGGCAGATAATAGAAAAGTGGTGCGAACCAAACAAGGGTAACGATGACGAGCAACGCGGTAATCACCGATGCCACTGGTGTATGCGCCCCCGAGGAGAAATTCACCACTGTTCGGGCGAAACTACCGGCCACAGGAAAGCCGCCAGCAATTGAGGCACCAATGTTAGCCATGCCCAGACCCACAAGCTCTTGATTTGGCTCAATTTTTTGCCGTTTCTTAGCTGCCATGGCAGAGCCCACACTGGTGCTTTCCATAAAAACTACCATCGCTATTAATAACGCGGATGGCAGTAGTACCTGGATCTCAGCGAGAGTAATGGGCACCCAGGCGAGCACGGGTAAATGCGCAGGTATGTTACCCACTACAGGCACGTTGTTGGCAATGTCCAGTTCCAGAACGGAGGTGACTGCAATTCCCAGCACAACCGCATACATGGGTGCTGATTTCACCAGGCTGCTGGCAACCTGATCTTTCACGCCGAGTTTGAGTAACAAGGATTCGAGGTAACCACGGCAATAGATCAGCAAGGCGATAGTACTGACCGAGATTGCAACAACCACCATATTAATCTTGTTGGTCGATACCAGCAGGAAGCTAATAATTCCAAACATACTGTTGTCGGTTGACGAACCTGTACCCAAGATTGCAGGAAATTGATTAGTAATGATGAGTATCGCTGCGGCGGAGATAAACCCCGTAACCACGGCATGGCTTAGGAAATTTATTAACGCACCAAAGTTAATGATTCGCAAAACGATAAGCGTCATACCGGTCACAAAACCAAGCTTCATGGCAAACATCGCATATTCTGTGGTGCCAGGATCGGCAAAGGAAGAAGTTGCTTCCAGGGTCATCATTGCCAGTATGGCTGTCGGCCCTACTGCTAATGTCTTACTGCTGCCAAACGCCGCATAACCCAGAAGTGCCAGGATGGCGGCGTACAACCCCGTTTCAGGCGGCAAACCTGCGAGGAACGCATAGGCTATTACTTGCGGGACAGTAATAAACACTACTACCACACCGGCTATGGTATCTGCCCTCAAGTCCTCAGCCTTGTAACGGCGCCCCCAGTCAAGGACCGGAATCAAGTTTTTCATCGCCATAATCCAGGAAACTCAATCATTCAACAAAAACCCGCTTGTCTTGAACACCGGGCTGGGGCCATGAAACCGTCAGGGCGCGCTCGATAAGCAGTTCAAAAATAGGATCGGATTCGTCATAGGAGGAAAACGGGATTGATGCGTTCACCCGCTGACGTTCATCCTCCGCGCCCACTTCCCTGACTGATCCTTTGATCTGAAATTCAAGATCATCTGCTCCGACCTGAGCATGCAGGGCATAACTGCGGTTACAACGTAAATGGTGCTTCTTGGGGGTACCTTGAC
>JAPUGI010000150.1 GCA_027292925.1 Gammaproteobacteria bacterium | reverse complement strand
CACTCATTGTCCACCCCTCTCTGCTGCCACGCAGTGTAGCGCGGGCTAGGGGTGAACCGGAGACTCAAACTGTAGCTTCAGTGCCCTTGCCGAGCTGTCCCATTTCCGCTGAACCGCGACAGTCAATCATCAAATAGAAATCTGTCAGCCGTCACTTCTCCGTCAGATAGACCGCATAAACCCGAGCGTCTTCCGGTCGAAGTCCCACGTAGCTGACGCGGATACGAATCGGGTGATCAAATTTTTTCAGATTTTGTTTACCTCTCCAGCGGATCGGCTGACGAAGGCCACTTTTTTTGACCAGCGCGCTTTCCTCCCTGGAATATCCGGGCACACTTCGCAATTGCTCATCAAGAAGTTCCAATTTCAGGTAGCTGGTGGCCGATAGGCCATCGGCATTGATGTAAATTTTGGCTGCTGCGCCCTGTAATTTCAATGGGCAGGTAATGAAATGGGGGGCTTCCGACCCCGCATTATTTCTGGGACGTCTAACGGGTTCGAAATATCCCAGCCGGTCTCGTTCCCAAGTAGCGAGTCGAATCTCACCATCCCTCCAAGCACCGTACCAGACCAGGGTTTGATCGCCGATATTTTCAAATCCTTGTCCCTGGATCAGTGAAGGATGGACACCGTCGGACTCCTCAGCGGCAGATATAATCCTAAAGTCAGGGATGGGTTCGCGAAAATGCAAACCGTCCTGAGTCAAGACAAGTCCGAGATCCATGCTGATGTAACGCCGATCGTTGTTCAAGGCTCCATGCCACTGCCCGTAGAATCCCACCAACACATTCCCCCTATCCCAGAGCGTGGCTCCCAGATGAACCTGCTCTCCTGCGCGAGGAAAAAAGACCGGAGAACGCGGAGCGATGTTGTCCCTGCGGAAGCCAAGCACCGCCGACTCCGTCCAATGCTCAAAATCATAAGAGATATGGGTCACCAGGGTGCGCTTGGAGTGTGCCGTTCCCTGCCCGTTGACGTAGTAGGCACCGTTGAGCCTAACCAAGCCGGTCATCTCAAGTATCGGCCCGACGGGGTTGTTGGGAGATTGTTTCCAGGTCAGGCCGTCCGCACTGTAAGCAACTGCCATTTGCTGTCCATACCGATGGCTCTCGAAAATCATCTTAAAGCGTTGGTTGGGGTCAGGATCATCCGCCTCGTACAGGACCGTGCTGGCTACGATCCGATCGATGTCGAGATCTACCAAATTGTTTTGCTTGCTTCCTCCAAACTCTACCAGGCCCAGTGCCGGCTTCTCCCAATGGATCCCGTCTTTACTGACAGCATAGCAAATCTGCCCCATGCCCCATCCGGGCCAGCCTCCGGCTTCGGTGGCGTAAACTTCATGAGATCCGATGTACCACATCCGGAGTTGGTCGCCAATCTTTAACACCGTTCCGTAATAGGCCACGGCTTTGGCGTCCACCTCACCCGGCTTACCCAATCGAAGCACGGGATTATCCGCGTGTTTGCGTCCCGTAACCAACCCCAGCTCCAACCCGTAAATCAAAGGAATGCTGTGATTATCGAAGGCGAAAAGGACTGCCTCCTCCTGCGGTTGCTCCCTTCCTCCGTTTACCACGATCACGCCACCGCTCGCTGTGGCCGAATAGCTGATCGTGAGCAGAACGACGAGGATCGTCAACTTCGAGACTGTGTAGTTTTTCATCTATCCACCTTACCATTTGCGTTATGACTGAATTGTTTCAAGGTTCAAATGAATCCCAATAGATCGGCTTCAATAGCTCAAGCTGATCATACAAATAGAAACCACGATGGAATATCATACGTATTAGAAGCCGTTCTCTAAGATATTGCGTATTTCATCTCTATTCATACCTGCAATACCCATTTTTTCAGCGTTTATCCCCTCATTCAGGTAGTTTACACTGTCGATAATGCTAAACATGTGCAACACAGCGCTCATCGCCGGAACCGGTACATCTACCTGATTCGCTATCGATACGATTGGAGAAAGTGCAAAGAAGAGATCCTCCTTCAGATACGGGCATGACCCATTGTGGTAATCGTATCCAAACGTCTCGAACTCTGTGGACAGTCGAAGGGCTTCCTCGAGGGTATCCCCTCCCATTTCAAAGGAGTGTTTTATTGGTGGAAGTTTGATACCGAAAGCGGCACCGAAGGTGACCCGATCTCGCTCTAAAGCTTCCATCAGTCTGATAACAGAAGGTGGAAGAGCGTCTTTGAGAGGGAGGTGATATTCTTCTAAACGCTCAATGAGACCGCGGTGAAGGATTGTGATCGGTGGATGTGCTATCCAGTTCATGTTGTCGAGGCTCGTCTGCATCACGTTTTTGACCGATGCCAGATCAGGCCATACAGATTTCAGAACCTCGAGCTTTTCCATAACGTTTGTGGCTGTCGGAAACACTGCAATGAATGCCTCATTTCTCTTTGCATCAATAAATATGTGGGCGGGATTCTTTTTCGTGCAGGTGTACGGTGATTGATTCATTTCTGCCAAAATGATCTGTTTTCCTGTTTGGTGAATTTTTTTAGCAAATCGCAGACAGGCAAAATATGCTGTTTCTGTGAGGAAGATCTGCCCGTTTTGAAAGAAGGGGAGACAGGCGTCTACGAATTGTTCATGAGCAAAGGCAGGCGCAGCCAATATGATCAGGCCAACATCTTTCAGGGCCTTTTCGATGTCTGTTGTAATCATGTTCAGTTTTGCAATACCTTCACCTGCAACACCGGAATACTCAATACCTCCCTTTTCAATGATTGGACCAATGTTGTGTTCATAGGCGGGCAGTTCGAACATATTTATGGTGAAACCAGAATTTGATAATTCTGCTGTTGTGGCCAGTGCTACATTACCTGCACCTAGAACGGCAATTTTGCGAATGTCCATGTAAAAACCTCTTCAATCAATTTAGGAAAGTATTGATTGAATTGATGTGGGGGATATTTAATTGTGGGATTATAGTTTTCTCGCAATCTATATTAGTTAATTTTTAATCGCAATGTCTCCATTCTTATACATCAACCAGCTCCTGACGCCACCATTTCCCATAAATTCTTTGAAGCTCTCAAAATGTCCAGGATCGTGGTTGACCTGACCGAGATTTTGCACCAGTTCCAATGAGAGAGTCTACATCACAGCCCGGGGCTGTGGAACGGTTCTCGGTGGCGGGTAAGGATTAC
>JAPUGI010000015.1 GCA_027292925.1 Gammaproteobacteria bacterium | reverse complement strand
GGCCCCGCATCGGGAAGAATGGCAGTTGCCGAGGCACTCACCAATATTGCGGCGGCACGGATCGAACAGATTCAAAACATCAAACTGTCCGCAAACTGGATGTCAGCAGTTGATCATCCGGGTGAAGATGCCAATCTTTACCGGACTGTCGCTGCCGTAGGACTGGATCTTTGCCCTAAATTGGGAATCTGTATTCCGGTAGGCAAGGATTCCATGTCGATGCAGACGCGATGGCGGGAAGGAGGTCGAGAAAAATCCGTCACAGCACCCTTGTCCCTCATTATATCTGCCTTTTCGCCAGTTACGGATGTTCGCGAGACGTTGACTGCCCAGTTGAGGGAGGGCGATTCAGTGTTGCTGTTGATTGATTTGGCGCAGGGCAAACAGCGCCTGGGGGGCTCAATCCTGGCACAGTGCTTTGGCGAACTGGGTGACGAATGTCCAGACGTTGAAGATGCGGAATTGCTGGCCAGTTTTTTTGCGCTCCTGCAGGATGCGGATTTTCGCAAAAGGATTCTCGCCTATCACGATCGTTCCGATGGCGGCTTGATCGCAACACTGTTTGAGATGTCGTTTGCCGCCAGGTGTGGGCTCGATATCAATATTCCAGAGCAGGATCATCCCGTCGAATTTCTTTTCAATGAAGAATGCGGTGCCGTCATCCAGGTCGTAAAAGACGAGGTTGATGTCGTATTAAAAGAGATTCAAAACGCGGGTCTTGACTGTTGTATTGTCGCAACCCCAATGGCGTCGCAATCAATCCATATTAATCACAACGGCTCAAAGCTATTTAAAAGCAGCAGATGCAGCCTGCAGGAGCGCTGGTCTCAGGTGAGTTATCACATACAAAAATTACGTGACAATCCTTCCTGCGCCGACGAAGAGTATTCTGTGATTGCCGATGATGAAGACCCGGGGTTGTCTGCAAAGTTAACGTTTAATATTGATGAAGATATCGCAGCACCCATGATCGCAACGGGGACCAAACCCAGGATCGCTATATTGCGAGAGCAGGGAGTTAACAGCCAAGTAGAGATGGCTGCTGCCTTTACCCGGGCCGGGTTCAAAGCGATCGACCTGCACATGAGTGAAATACTATCGGGTAAGACCACCCTTGACAGTTTCCGGGGGCTGGTCGCCTGTGGTGGATTTTCTTATGGGGATGTCCTCGGTGCTGGTGAAGGTTGGGCAAAGTCCATCTTGTTCCATGAGCAGGCACGGGATACATTCGCTGATTTTTTTCTTCGAGGCGACACCTTCGGTCTCGGTGTCTGTAATGGTTGCCAGATGTTCGCCACGTTAAAGGAACTCATACCAGGCGCAGAGCAATGGCCGCGGTTTGTAACCAACCGCTCAGAACAGTTTGAAGCTCGTCTGGTACTCGTGCAGGTTCAGGAAAGCGCCTCACTATTTTTGTCAGGCATGGCGGACTCTCATATGCCTATCGTGGTGTCCCACGGTGAAGGAAGGGCGGAAATCGATAAGACGGAAACAGATGCCTTGTTACAAAGCGGACAGGTCGCCATGCGCTTTGTTGATAACTACCTGGATGATGCGACCGCCTACCCCATGAACCCGAACGGTTCTCCCGCCGGAATAACTGCAGTGACCAATGATGATGGCCGTTTTACCGCAATGATGCCTCACCCTGAAAGAGTTTATCGGACTGTCCAAAACTCATGGCATCCCCGTGACTGGAATGAAGACAGCCCCTGGATGAGGATTTTCAGGAATGCACGGGTGTGGGTGGGCTAAATGGCGAAGCCGAGGTCACAATGAAACTAGGCATCAGCATTCGTAATATGGGACCCCAGTCCTCTCGTGAAATAATCTCAGATTGTGCCATCACGGCTGACCGGGCAGGTCTCGATTCGCTCTGGATCACAGAGCATATCGCAATTCCTCCGGATGATGCTGAAGGCTCTGGTGGACGTTATCTAGATCCGTTGATCACCTTGTCCTATCTTGCGGGGAAAACAGAACAAATTAACCTGGGCACTGGCGTTTTGATTTTACCCTATCGACCGCCGCTGGTAACGGCGAAGCTCATTGCAACCTTACAGGAACTGGCAGAAGGGCGATTGAAGCTCGGGGTTGGAATCGGTTGGATGCGAAGTGAATTCAAGGCGTTGGGTATCGACCTGCGAAAGCGTGTGAGTGATTCAGAACGAATCTTACAGTTCTTACATGACGCCTTTGACAATGATGTGGTCACTCAACATGGCCAGCCTTTTATTTTTAGCCCGAGACCAATGAGACCTCCCATTCTTGTTGGTGGTGCGGCGCCTCATGCAATTAGGCGTGCAGTAAAATATGGTGACGGTTGGATGCCGATGGGTTTGAAACCTGATGTACTGAAACCAATAGTCGAAGACTACAAGACGCAGACGAAAGAGGCCGGTAAACCCGATCCTGAGATTGTGGTGATGTCTGGATTACCTCTTAATGACCTGGAGCGGTGCAGGGAAATACTGGAAGCCTACCAGGATGCAGGTGCGACGACTGTGATTCATGGACAGAAATATGATGAGGCGATTGAATTGCAGGATGCAATTGGGCAGCTGGCATTGATGACCTAGTCAGCTTGTCATTCCAGTGGTGTGCTATTGCGCACCAAACGCATACAACAGGTCGACATAGGCCTTCTCAATATCGGCAAGACCGGCAATCTTCCCGGTTGATTCCACACGTAATATTCGTTCACCGGTTTTTTCATCCTGGGTGGCCTCGCTTGGGCGAGCGTTGCTACCATGGACTGACATCGACACAAAAATGCAGCGTGCGGCTCGACTCGGCTACTCGGCATAGACGACGGCACCAGGTACTTTTTTTATGAGAGTGAACAATGTGGTCGCGAACTCCAGCGCGGACGGTCAGGGCAGCAAGCTAATCAGCCACAACTGTCGGATCCATGATTTGCCCCATGAACAGCACGGTGCCGGTCTCGTCGTCCCGAATCAGGAAAACGAAAGGCCTGTCGACGTGGAACGGGATGGGTGGCTCTTCCGAGGAATCCACGCCCGCCCCGAGCGCCATCGAGGTGGCCGCCGCGGCCTCTGTCCCCTCCTCATCCACCCTCACCCAGGCGTTGTGCATGACATCAAAGATGCTCAGCCCCTCGGGATGATCGGTCACGCCAGAGAAGTCAGACCGAATCGTGTCGAAGCACACCTCGATGCCTAATTCCCGCAAGGCCTCTCCTAGCTGGTACGTACAGCGCACCTCGAAGCGAGGAAGCTTGAGCTCGACGAGGGTGGACTCAAATCCGGCCAGGACGCGATCGAGGAATGTAACGTCCAGCGCGTCCCGCAACGCCGCTAACTGACCCTTGCCAGGAAGCAGGACCACCATCGATATGCCTTCGTATGGAATCGACACGGCTTCCACACCGAGCACCTTGTCGGACCAGTACAGGAGGTCCAGCTGCTGCCTCATCATCCTGACCTCCACCGTATCCGCGCCCCCCGATTCGGACAACAGGAAGAATGGCTCTGGGAGAGTGTTGGCTACCTCGAAGGGGTAGCTCCACGCCGCCTTGAAGTAGACGGCGTTCGCCAGCACGAGGCGGGTCAGAGGGTCCAGGGCATCGGACGAAACCAGGGTCCGGATCTTGCCCTGGGTGTGTTCCGAGACCCAGCCATTGATGTGCCCGACGGCCTCGGTGGCCGCTTTGAAGTCCAGAGAAAAGAGCTCAGCCCCGAAGTGGTCCGTCACCGTGTCACGGTAGGACGCCAGGATCGGGTACGTTTCCTGAACAAACAAGGCTGTGGCGATGTTGAGAGTAAAAATGTCCCTCTCCACTTCCTGGGACTCCTCGCTTGCGTCGCTCCACTCCCACTCTGTTATCTTGCGGTTAAGCAGACTCTGGAGGAGGGCAGAAACACACTCTTGCACGGGCCCGCTCAATTCGTGGAGGCCTAACGCCCCTTCGATCTCGTCCCGGGTGGCTCCACGTGCGCCGGGGACCAGCGCAGAAATGGCCATGGAGATACTCAGGGGGGAAAAGAAGGAGTTGCCGCCTTTGCCCAATTCACCATACAGGCGAAGGCCGAACGCGTTGAAGCCCCTGGCGAGATCCTGTGCCCCGACCTTAACGATGCTCAATCACTATCTCCAGAGAACGAACGGGGAAGGAATCAGCCTTTCTGTCTTCAAAGTAATGTTTCAAGGTTTGTGTAATGACTGGAAATGCCAGTTCATCCCATGGTATTTCCGGTTCTTCAAACAAACGAGTTTCCAGTGTTTCTTCCCCGGCGCTGTAGTCCAGATCTATAAGTTGTGCGCGAAAGAACATATACACCTGGGAGATGTGAGGTAAGCTGAAGACCGTATAAAGACCAATTATTTCCGCGTTGGCATTAGCTTCTTCTGAAGTTTCGCGCAACGCCCCCTGGGTGACGGTTTCACTATTCTCCAGAAATCCGGCCGGCAATGTCCACATACCGGCTCTTGGGTTAATTGCACGTTTGCACAGGAGTACTTTGTCTTCATGAATAGGCAGGCATCCCGTAATGATTCGCGGGTTCTGGTAGTGGATCGTATCGCAGGCATCACAAATATATCTGTGTAGATTGTCGCCATCGGGGATTCGATGACTAACGGGCGAACCACATTGGCTACAGAATTTCATATTGTTGAGTATAAACGCTAAGCTGGAAGTGAATCATCCACATTCAGCTTGCACTAGTAACATGATTGAAGATTTAAAACGCAGGTTAAAGGCGTACAGCACGGATGTAGTGGTTGAAGGCCAGCGAAGAAGGGAAAAAGCTGCGGTTCTGCTTCCTATTCTGACGCAACCAGAGCCAGCTCTTGTTTTAACACAACGATCATCAAACCTGGATAACCACGCGGGTGAAGTCGCCTGGCCCGGTGGCAAGCAGGATCCAGATGATGATTCCCTGCTTACAACAGCACTACGGGAGACATGGGAAGAAATTGGCCTACCCCCCCAGAGGTGCAACATTATTGCTGAACTGCGCCCCTTTATTTCCAAGTTTGGGTTGCTGGTAACGCCTTACGTGGGCTTGATTGAAGAACCCGTTGAACTGAATGCTAATCCCGATGAACTTGAGGCTATATTTAAGGTGCCACTGTCCTGGTTAAAGGATGACCCACGAACACAAACCGATATTGTTTCACGATATGGAGAAACCCATCGTGTACCCGTTTATCACTATGAGGGATTTCGAATATGGGGGCTGACTGCCATGATCCTGTGGGAATTCATGGTGAAGGGTATGGCAGTAAATTTGAACAAGGATGCCTGTGATAAGCTCCAGAACAAGGTCAACAATGGTTGGGAGATAGAATGATCTACTGTCTCGGTGAGCATACGCCGGAATTTCGTGGCGAAGACTTTTTCGTTGCTGACAATGCAACGGTTATCGGTTCTGTGATATTGGAGAACAACGTTAGTATCTGGTTCAACGCCGTTCTTCGGGGAGACAATGAAATCATCACAATAGGTGAGAACTCCAACGTTCAGGATGGAGTGGTAATGCATACCGATATAGATGGTTTCGGAGTCACCATTGGCAAAGGTGTCACCGTTGGACATCAGGCTATGTTGCATGGATGTGAAATTGGTGACAATTCTCTTGTTGGCATCAATGCCGTTATTCTTGACGGCGTGAAAATTGGCAAGAATTGCCTGATAGGTGCGAATTCCCTGATTACAGCGGGCAAGGAAATCCCTGATGGATCACTGGTCATGGGCTCACCGGGGAAAGTAGTGAGGCAGCTAACACCGGAAGAAGTAAGCGAACTGGAACACAGTGCGCTTCTTTACGTGGATAACTTTAAACGCTACAAAGCCAGCTTAACCACTCTGGCTTAGCCTGTTTAATGACTGTTGTGAACTTGGCATCCAGTGCGGACCGCGCTATAGTTCTCGATTGACATCAACTTATCCGATTACACCGGCATGAAATTGGCAACAACTACCGCCTCAATTTCTTCCAACAGCAACATTGCTTTGCTGCTGCCTGCTATTGCGCTCGCTGATCTAGAGCTACGTCTGCCGTTGTAGGCGGCCGTCTAAATTCCTGCACCGTTCCTGTAATCCCGCATGCTGGTGGGAGCCGTTCCAACAATTTTAAGTGGCAACAAAATGAATGCAGAAGATCAGTCAATAAAACAGGAAAGCGCATCTCCGAGAAAGATGCCGTTCCACAAATACAAACCATTCAAACCAATTCCGTTATCGGACCGTACATGGCCGGATAAAGTTATCACCTCAGCACCACGATGGTGCAGCGTTGACCTGCGAGATGGAAATCAGGCGCTTATTGAACCGATGACACCGAATGAAAAGCAAAAGATGTATGACCTGCTTGTGGAGTTGGGATTCAAGGAAATAGAAGTTGGCTTTCCTGCAGCATCGCAAACTGATTTCGACTTCGTCAGGAGAATCATTGAGCAGGGCATGGTCCCCGATGACGTTACTATCCAGGTGCTTTGCCAGGCACGCGAGGCTTTGATCGTCAGAACCTGTGAGGCAGTTTCTGGTGCCAGGAATGTCATCTTTCACCTTTATAACTCCACATCGACCCTGCAACGGAGAGTGGTGTTCAACATGAGCCGCGAAGAAGTGATCGAACTCGCTACTGATGCGGCAATGATAGTCAAAACACACGTTAAGGAACTCGAAGCTGCGGGGACAAACGTGATTCTTGAATATTCACCTGAAAGTTACACAGCGACTGAAATGGATTTTGCGGTGGAGATATGTACCGCGGTGATGCAGGTATGGCAACCCACGATCGACAAGAAAATCATCCTCAATCTTCCTTCGACCGTAGAAATGGCAACGCCGAATGTGTACGCGGACCAACTGGAGTGGTTTGTTCGCAATTTACCCAGCCGTGAATGCGCCACCATTAGTTTGCACACTCACAATGACAGAGGAACAGGTATTGCAGCGTCGGAGCTTGGCTTAATGGCAGGTGCGGACCGGATTGAAGGAACCCTGTTCGGTAATGGGGAGCGGACCGGTAACTGTGACCTCATTACCATGGCGATGAACATGTTCTCCCAGGGTATTGACCCGGAACTGTACCTCTCTGACATGCAGAAAATTGTGGCGATCTCTGAAGAGTGTACGAAAATTCCCATTCATGTGCGTCAGCCCTATGCGGGTGAATTAGTATTTACTGCATTCTCCGGTTCACACCAGGATGCGATCAGAAAAGGTATGGCATTTGTGGAATCAGGAGGAGATGAAGCCTGGGAAGTGCCTTACCTTCCCATCGACCCGGCCGATGTGGGCGGCTCCTATCGGGAAACTGTCAGGGTAAATAGCCAATCCGGAAAAGGCGGGGTGGCATTCATACTGGAAAATTACTTCGGCGTATCGTTACCACGGTCTGTTTTGCTTGAGTTCAGTCCGATTGTGCAGCAACTTTCAGAGGCTGATGGTGGGGAACTGAAGCCTGACCAAATCTGGGATGCATTCGTAACAGAATACATTGAGGTCGAAGGTCCCTACCAACTGGTTGATTATCGTGTTCAGTCCATCGATGAGAGCAGGGAAGCCTGCGACGCGAAAATCAGGGTTGCCGAGAATGAGATAGATATTCATGGCGAAGGCTCCGGACCGATTGATGCGTTTGTTGAAGCTCTGGTGAAAACACTAAACGAACCTTTGAGTGTCGTTGACTACCAGGAATATGCGCTCAACGAGGGCAGTGAAGCGCAAGCGATTTGTATCCTTTCGATCAGCGATGACAAGCAGAACAAGTATTGTGGCGTGGGCATCAGCCAGAACACCACGACTGCGGCATTCAAATCTATCATCGCTGCCATAAACAGGAAGTGGCGTTAGAGTTCGTGGCTTGCCCGAAGGGCAAACACGAACGGCGGCAGCGTTTTCGCGAAGCGAAAATCGCGAGAGCCAACACTGGCTTGCCCGAAGGGCAAACACGAACGGGTGGCCATCCCTGGCCGGTCTAATAGCCTTACGAAGAAAAGGTCCCTCAGTCGAGCACAAGCGATTCCGCTGTTCTCTCTTCAGTGAGAATGAACTCTAGGGCTCGGTGCTGCTGAAATTTTTGCCGTGCGAATCATATTGTCCAGAATCTGCACTATTTCGATTCGATAGTTATTAATCACGATGCAGACGTTCCTTTCGGGGATGGTTTCCAGATATTCGGTAATTAGCCCGTTCATCGTTTTGGGACCCTCCTGCGGCAGATTCCAGCCCAACGACCGGTTGATCAGTCTGATGTGTGTGCCTCCGTCGACCAGGTAGCTGCCATCATCCTGGGGATGAATATCAACATTGATGGCTGCAAGGTCTGTGGTAAATTCCCCCACGATTTCTTCGAGAATATCCTCGATGGTTACGATACCCTCGATGTCGCCATACTCGTCTACGACCAGTGCAATTCTTTCTTTTTGTTGCTGGAAATTATAGAGCTGCGTTTGCAGCGGGGTATTTTCCGGCACGAAGTAGGGATCATCTACTTCCTGTAGAATTGCCGCTTTGGTCAGTTCCTCGGCGGTGAGGAATTTCGCCGCGTTACGCAGGTGTAGCATACCGATAATCTTATCGACGTCCTCTTTGAATACCGGCATTCTTGTGTGTTGTGCAGAGCGAATTTGATTGATGATTTCATCAAGGTCATCTTCGATATCAATGCCGACAATTTCGGAACGAGGTACCATAATGTCATCGACCGTAACTTTGTCCAGGTCTAAAACGCCCAGCATCATGTTCTGCGGACGATCCGCTATCTTTGAACCTTCAAATATCAGAGTGCGAAGTTCGTCCCGGTTCAGGTGATCATCCGAAACCTCCTCATGTTCAATGCCGAACAACCACAGCAAGCCGTTGGCAAAAGCATTCACCATCCACACAAGTGGATAGGTAATCCACAGCAGTAATTGCAGGATATGGGAGGATGGTAGTGCAACCTTCTCGGGATACGCGGCCGCAATTGTTTTCGGAGCAACTTCAGCAAAGATCAGGAACACGAAAGTACAGACGATTGGCGCGATAGCCACACCGCTATCTCCTAGTAGCCGAAGGGCAATTACTGTTGCGATTGAGGCAGCAGAAAAATTTACAAAGTTATTACCGATCAGGATGACTCCCAGCAACCTGTCGGGTCGTTCAAGAAGTCGGCTCGCACGTTTCGCGCCACGATGTCCCTCGTTGGCCAGGTGCCTCAACCGATAACGATTGAGTGCCATCATTGCAGTCTCAGAACCTGAAAAATATGCGGAAAGTATAATTAACAAGATCATGGAGCCAAATAAGGCTCCAAGCGACGGATCGTCCAAAAATAGCAGACCTCGTGTTGAGAAACGGACACCAGTTGTATCGAATAAGAGTTGTTTGTGTCAAGTGTTAAAGGAAACTCTGATATTGCGCCTGCGGCTTACTTTGTAGAAGAGTAGTTGCGAGGTTTCTAGACTCTTTCGAGAATGATTTCGAGCACCAGTTTGCTGCCAAAATATCCCACCGCCAGAAGCCCGAATCCAGTCAGCGCCCATCGGGATGCAATAGATCCACGCCAACCTAATCTGTACCGCCCCCACAGCAGCACCGCGAACACCAGCCAGGCAGCCAGTGTGATAACAGTATGGTGAATCAAGCCGGGACCACCGATATCCTCCAGAAATATAAAACCGGAAGTAATCGACAGGCTAAGAAAAACCAGGCCCACCCAGAGAGTCTCAAAAAGTAGTGCGTCCATAGTTTGTAGCGGAGGTAATCGTTGCAAGACTCCCAGGTTCCGGTGTTTCATTTCATAGTCACCAAAAGACAGGAGGGCTGCCTGCAATGCTGCGATGGTCAGCAAACTGTAGGCAACTACCGATAGCACAATGTGTGACAAGATGCCCGGTGTGATGTCTGACCTTGGGTTGGTTGAGCCTTGCACAAAAAGTTCAAGCAACAGGCTTATGGCGGCGAGAGGAAATATGGCGATAAACAAATTTGCCAGAGGCCGTCGAAAACTGCTGGCGAGTACTATCGCTGCGATAGAAACAGCCATCAGCGACAACATTGGATAGATACCGAGGTTGATTCCCGCGGTTCCGTATAAGTCCATGTAGACCGTTACAGCGTGACACAGCACTGCTATAGAGGCCAGCGAGTTAACGGTTGACTTGACCCGGGGGATATCTCTGCTGAGGCTCAGGAACTGGATGCCGGTGCTCACCATGTACAGAACGATGGCGATAACGCCTGGTATTTCCGGACTCATGATTGTTCGATGTTCTCGGGCGATTGTTTGGATAAGTTATAATAACAGGTTCCCCCGGATGCTAATCAGGAAGGCAGGTGTTTGAATCATTAACCCAGCGGCTAGGCACAGCGCTTGGCAGTCTCACTGGCAAGGCAAAACTTAACGACGAGAATATCCAGGGTACCCTGCGTGAAGTTCGCATGGCGCTACTGGAAGCCGATGTTGCACTGTCTGTTGTTAAGGATTTTATTGACCAGGTTCGAATCCGTGCTGTGGGGCAGGAAGTTTCCGCTAGCCTTTCTCCCGGGCAGGTGTTCGTAAAGATTGTCAATGAGGAGTTGGTTCGCATTATGGGGGAGGGCTCAAATGCCCTCGACCTGAACACCCAGCCACCGGCCATTATCCTCTTGGCGGGTTTGCAAGGAGCAGGCAAAACGACCTCGGTCGCCAAGCTGGCTAACTGGTTAAAAACCAGAGAGAAGAGATCAGTGATGGTTGTGAGTACGGATGTTTATCGGCCCGCAGCAATTGATCAGTTACGTGCCCTGGCAGATGAAGGTGACATCCGGTTTTGCGAGAGTTCACCAGACCAGAAACCTGTCGATATCGCCCGTGCTGCTATCGACCTGGCAAAAAAACAGTTTGTCGAAGTTCTCATCGTTGATACCGCAGGCCGCCTTCATGTAGACAGCGACATGATGGATGAAATCAAGGCTTTGCATGACACGCTTTCACCGATCGAAACCTTGTTCGTTGTGGATGCCATGACGGGCCAGGATGCAGCCATTAGTGCCAAGGCATTCAATGAGATATTACCCCTGACCGGTGTCATTTTAACCAAGGCTGATGGCGATGCCCGGGGAGGCGCCGCATTGTCTGTAAGGTCCGTAACCGGTAAACCGATCAAATTCATGACGGTGGGAGAAACCATTGATGCCTTGGATGCGTTTCATCCGGATCGAATCGCATCGCGGATTCTGGGGATGGGTGATGTGCTTTCTCTTATTGAGGATGCAGAACAGAAGATTGACAAGAAAAAGGCCAAAAAACTCGCGCGTAAGATAAAAAAGGGCAAGAAATTTGATCTTGAAGATTTTCGTGACCAGATCCAGCAGATGAATAATATGGGTGGTATCACCAGCATGTTGGACAAGTTGCCTGGAATGGGGCAAATGTCGAAGGTTGCCCAGCAAAAAATAAACGACAATTCCTTCGTTCAAATGGAAGCGATAATCAATTCCATGACTCCGGGTGAGCGGCATTACCCGGACAGCATTAATGGTTCCCGCAAGAAACGGATCGCGTCGGGATCAGGCACACAGATCCAGGATGTGAATCGAATGCTGAAGCAACACAGACAGATGCAAAAAATGATGAAAAAGCTGGGCAAAAAAGGTGGCATGCAAAATATGATGCGGGGCATGGAAGGAATGTCGCAACCACCGGGGAGCGGGTTTCCCCGGAACTAGTGTAATAATTAAATAATATACATATAAATCAACGGGTTAACTTAGTATCGCGAAGCAATGGCTGGACCTATGAAAAGGTTTAATTTAGCCTGGCTTTCCCGTACAATACCGCCCCTTTCGGCAGCGGCCCTGCCCCTGGGACCATAGCTGCATATATTGCATCATAAGGAAAACAAACACATGGTAACCATTCGCCTGTCAAGAGGTGGTAGCAAGAAACGGCCTTTTTATCACTTCACTGTGGCCGACCACCAACGAGCACGAGACAGCCGGTTTATAGAGCGGTTGGGATTTTTCAACCCGGTTGCACGAGGTGCCGAGGAAAGGCTGCGTCTGGACCTGGAGCGAGTTGACCATTGGGTCAATGTCGGTGCACAGATGTCTGACCGAGTAAGCAAGCTGGTCAAGGAGTATAGAAAAATAACTCCCACGGCTAGCAGCGATGAGGAGGCTGCGGCGTAGCTGGTGATTAGGCCTGTCATTCCTGCGTAAGCCTAAGCGGCCCGGCAGGAATCCAGCCATACTTGGCCCGTCTTCCCGCTCCCTGCTTCCGCAGGGACAGGCTTCGCAGGAATGACGATGGTAAAACATTCGGTGACAGTAAATAGAATAAAACTTGGACGCATTAATGCGGCATACGGGCTAAAGGGATGGCTCAAGGTCTATTCCGAAACTGATCCGATAGAACAAATACTCACCTACTCACCCTGGCAGTTGCAAAGAGGCGACAAGGAGCCTCAGCCAGAAAAGGAGGCTCAGCCAGAAAAGGAGCCTCAGCAAGAAAAGGAACCTCAGCTTGCAAAAGAACTTCAGGTAGAAGTAGAGAAAGGTAAAATTCAGGGTCGAAGCCTCATTGTCCTTCTGGCAGGGGTTGAAGATCGTAACCAGGCGGAAAGTATGATTGGTTACGAGGTCTGGATTGACCGGGCCAGATTGCCAGGACTAGAGCAGGGAGAGTACTACTGGCACCAGTTGGAAGGCCTGAAGGTGGTCAATCAGTCAGGTGCTGTATTAGGCAAGGTTGATCATTTGATGGAGACAGGTGCGAACGACGTTATGGTCGTTAAACCTGTCACTGGCAGCATCGACGACACGGAGCGGCTTATTCCGTTTGTGCAGGATAAAGTTGTGAAAGACGTTAACATCGAAACAGCGATTATCGTTGTTGCCTGGGAATCAGATTACTGATTTGGTAGAAACAGATGTGGTTGGGAATTATTTCGTTGTTCCCGGAGATGTTCAGGGCGATCTCTGAATCTGGGATTACCCGCCGGGCCATTGAGACAGGGATCCTTGAGCTGGATTACTGGAATCCAAGGGATTTCGCCGGTGATAAACACCGTACGGTTGACGATAAACCCTATGGTGGTGGCCCGGGTATGTTGATGAAAGTCGGGCCGTTACGAGATGCCATCAAGGCAGCCCGGGAGGCAGCGGGTGGCGAATGTCAGGTGATTTATCTCTCACCCCAGGGTGAGAAACTTGATCAGCAAAAACTGGTCAAATTGTCAGCAGCCAGGAAGCTGATCCTGATTGCGGGCAGATATGAAGGCATCGATGAAAGGATTGTTGATCGGGAAGTCGATGCAGAGTATTCCATTGGCGACTACGTCTTAAGTGGCGGCGAGTTACCGGCAATGGTGCTGATAGATGGAATTACCAGGCTGATTCCTGGCGCCCTCGGAGACCCAGAGTCTGTAATTCAGGACTCGTTCGAAGAGGGATTGCTGGATTACCCCCAGTACACCCGACCGGAAGAAGTAGATGGGGAAAAGGTCCCAACAGTTTTGCTCAGTGGTGATCATGAAGAGATCAGGCGCTGGAGAGTGAAACAGTCACTTGGCAGGACATTTGAACGCAGACCGGATCTTCTTGAAAAGAGGGATCTGGGAGAAGAAGAGAAAAAGTTGCTGGATGAATATCTTAAAGACATCCAAAGACAAAAATGAGGAGTCGATCATGAGCAAGAATATTATTGAGCAAATCGAGAACGCCCAGTTAAAACAGGATGTTCCCGAATTTGGTCCTGGTGACACGGTTGTTGTTCAGGTCAGGGTCCGCGAGGGCACCCGCGAGCGATTGCAGGCTTTTGAAGGTGTGGTCATCGGCAAGCGAAACCGGGGCCTCAATTCTGCTTTTACTGTCCGCAAAATTTCCCATGGAGTGGGCGTCGAACGTTCCTTCCAGACCCATAGCAAGCAAATTGACAGTATCTCTGTGAAACGCCGTGGTGATGTACGCCAGGCAAAACTCTACTACCTGCGCGAACTGAGTGGCCGGGCTGCGCGAATCAAAGAGAAACTGAAGTAACCGTCATCCTGATGGGGACGCCGAGTCCGGACTCGCGCACGAGCCGTAGTCGAAGGATCTCGGTTTCGCCGTGGGGGGTACATTACCCACGCGGGTTTGCTCTCCCTGGCTTTAGCCCGGGTTGCGCCACTTTCCCCGGTTAGAAAAAGGTTGATCACTTCTTCGG
>JAPUGI010000149.1 GCA_027292925.1 Gammaproteobacteria bacterium | reverse complement strand
CCGGCAACATGGTGATCCATATTGCCACTTACGTAAACTTCTTCCATATCTTTGAAGCCATCCCACATTCTCTGCCGCAACGCCAGGATGCGTACCGCTTCTTCATGCATCTCTTCTTTTGCAATCCTGAAGGCCTCGCCCATACCCACCAACTGGTGAGTCGCCAGGGTTCCAGAGCGCATCCCCCGTTCGTGTCCGCCACCGTGAATCTGTGCTTCCAGCCTGACCCTTGGTTTGCGCCGGACGAACAGTGCTCCCACGCCTTTTGGACCATAGATTTTATGTCCTGAAAATGACATCAGGTCAACTTTCAGTTCTGCAAGATCGATGTCGATCTTTCCGGCACTCTGCGCTGCGTCCACGTGGAAAAATATTTTCTTCGCACGAGTGATCTCACCGATGGCAGCAATATCATTAACGACACCGATCTCGTTGTTCACATGCATGATGGAAACGATAGTCGTATCTTCACGAATCGCATTCTCAACGCTCGAAGGGGTAATCAAACCATCGGTGCCTGGATCAAGGTAGGTAACTTCAAAACCTTCCCTTTCCAGGTGCCGGCAGGTGTCCAGTACTGCCTTATGTTCAATCTTTGAAGTGATGATATGCCTGCCCTTATTCTTGTAAAAGTGGGCAACACCTTTTATCGCCAAATTATCCGACTCTGTTGCGCCTGAGGTCCACACGATCTCCCGTGGATCACAATTCACCAGATCAGCCACCTGGCGACGTGCAATCTCGACTGCTTCTTCCGCTTCCCAGCCAAATTTGTGAGAACGGCTGGCGGGATTACCGAACTTACCTTCCGCCAGGAGACATCCACTCATTTTCTGCGCCACCCTCGGATCCACCGGTGTGGTTGCAGCATAGTCAAAATAAATCGGTGCTTTCATCTACTTCTCTCCATCACAGTTCATGTGCCGGTAGTCTAATCAGCTCTTCGCGCATGGCATCCTGTCGTGCTGCAATTTGCTGGATCTCGCGTTTTGCAATAATACTGGCGAGATCGATACCACTCAGGAACTGGTGTATCTCTTCACTCAGGTCTGTCCATAATTCATGCGTTAAGCAAATTTCTCCATGTTGACAGTCGGAAGTACCGCCACATTTTGTTGCATCCACATTCTCATTAACTGAATCGATTATTTCAGCAACGCTAATATCACCGGAATCCCTGCTCAATCGATAACCACCACCAGGGCCACGAACACTGGCCACGAGGTGATTGCGTCTTAACTTTGCGAACAGCTGTTCCAGATAAGACAAGCTGATTCCCTGTCTTTCTGAGATATCTGCGAGACAAATCGGCCCCTCATGCACATGAACCGCGAGGTCGAGCATGGCAGTAACCGCATATCGTCCTTTTGCTGTAAGTTTCATATCGTCTCGGTTTAATTATCTCCGGTAAGTTCCATATACCCAGACCCTCCGGCTGCGGACCGCGCATTATACCCGACTATTTTAATCAGGTAAATAACCTAGAGAAACAGTCAGGTATATATCCGATCATTTTAGTCAAGTATTCATAAAAAGACAGGTTTTTCTTAGATCAATTCGCTATTAGCTCCGTCCTTCCCGCTAGGCGGGAATCCATGCCAGAGAGCGGCACCTTCGCCCTACTGGATCCCCGCTTCCGCAGAGATGACGGGACACAGGAACTAGCTACATTTTTTGTTTATAGCGGTCAGGAAACCGCGCAGGATATTGACCTCCATCTGATCCGGGCGGATTCGATTCAGCATACGGCGCAGGCGAGTCATGAGCTGCCTTGGGTTCTTCGGATCATGGAAATTCACCTGTACCAAGGTTTGTTCGAGATGTTCGAAAAGGTGTTCCATATCCTGTGCGGTGGCATATTCCATATCCCAGTTTTCCGCCTCTGCGTCATCATCCCTGCGGTCCGACCGGGTCGCGTAGAACGTTTCGGCTTGGCCGTCTTGCCGAAGTGATGATTGCAAAATCTCATAGCAGATCACCTGCACCGCCATCGCCAGATTGAGCGAGCTATAGGCTTCACCGGTGGGGATATTCACATGATAATGGCACTTCTGCAGCTCTTCATTTTTTAGTCCACGGGACTCTCGCCCAAACAATATCGCGACCTTCATACCACGACGTTGTTCTGCAACTACTTTTTCAGCACAAGCCCTGGTGTCAAGCAGGGGCCACGGAATGCGCCTGTTTCTGGCTGATGTACCGATGACAAGCTCACAGTCAGCAACCGCTGCATCCACATCGCTTACAACGATGGCATTTTCCACGACGTCCGCTGCACTGACAGCCCGATAGTTTGCTTTCGCGCTGGGGAACTCAAGGGGGTTGACCAGGTACAGGCTGGTCACTCCCATATTCTTCATCGCCCTTGCCGCCGCACCAATATTACCGGGGTGCGAGGTTTCGATCAGGACGATGCGCAGTCCCGGAAAAAGGTTTTGTTCAGTCATTGATTGAATTTTACAGCCATGCCAGGAATCTTTCTCTAATCTTTCGTTGGTCTGTTATCATGCGCGACCGCGCTGCCAATAGCTGGTCGGCGCCTCATCAAACAGGATCTTGACCATGCAGCCGATGGCTACCATCGCCCTCCGTGCAGCGAGAGAAGCTGGCCTCAGGATCACACGTGCTTTTGACCGACCTGACCTGGTGAAAATTGATGAGAAGGGTCACAACGATTACGTCACCAATGTTGACCGGGATGCAGAACGGATAATCGTTGAAGCGCTTCACGAGACTTACCCGGACCATGCCATTAGCGGCGAAGAACAGATCGGCAACATTGCCGTGGAAGATGCCGAGTACGAATGGATTATTGATCCCATCGACGGCACCATGAATTTCGTGCGGCAAATCCCCCATTTTTGCGTCTCCATTGCCTGCCTGCACAAGGGCAAGCTGGAACACGGGGTTATCGTTGATCCCATTCGCCAGGAAGAGTTCGTTGCAAGTCGAGGCCAGGGTTGCCACCTAAACGGCAAACGAATACGCGTCAGTGCCAAGGAAGTCCTGGATGGCGCAATGATCGCCACCGGGGGTACCGCTAGCGATAAAATAGCGAAGGCACAAAGTGAACTGGTCCAACATTTACTCAATGAACACGTCATCCTGCGCCAGCAGGGTAGCGCCTGTCTTGAACTCGCCTATATCGCTGCAGGGCGACTGGATGCAATGTGGATGCGAAATCTTAACCCCTGGGACATGGCCGCAGGCGCATTGATGGTCACAGAGTCTGGTGGCCTGCTCGGGGAATTCTCCGGGGGAGCGAACTATATGAAGTCCGGCAATATTGTTGCCGGCTCGCCAAAGCCTTTTAAGTTTCTGGCGCCACTGGTGAAAAAGCACTTTGATGGTCTCACCTACTGACAACGAACCAAAGGCAGAACTTCACTGCCATCTCGATGGACTCCTCAGTCCTTCTTATGTCAAAGCAATACAGGCTGACGGTTTCTGCCCCGATCTCGACCTGGAAGAGCTTGGCCACTTTTATCCCGTCAAGGATATTGATGCCTGGTTTCGTCTCGGCAGGTTTTACGATCCCTTCCAACAGGGAAACGGGGAATTGTTACTCGAAGTTCTGAAGCTCTATCTAGCTGACCTGATCGCTCAAAATGTCCGCTATGTTGAGATCATGCTCTGCTCATTTATTGATCTTGAAGATGAAAGGCTGGAGCTGTTGCTACAACAATACCGCCGAGTTGCTGATAACACAGATGGGATTGAGGTTGGTTATCTCTGGGCGACAGGACGCGACAAGTTCGAGAAACGGGCGGATCGCGTGAGGTGGTTGTGGCAAAAAGGATACATCGAAGGAATCGCCCTGGCGGGTGATGAAAAAGCCTGCACCGTCAAGAACTTCAAGGATATTTTCCAGGACTTTGCGCGGGAAAATATTCCCATCGAAATCCACGCCGGTGAATGGTGCGGGCCCGACTCGATTTGGGATGCGATTGAATACGGCCATCCACTGCGATTAGGCCATTCACTTACCCTCTTCGACGATGCAGCGCTTCCCAGGTATTTACTGGATAAAAACATTCACGTTGAATTCTGCCCCACGAGTAATCTCAAAGTTGGCGGCGTTAAAAAAATCGATGATCATCCAATCTTTAAGGCGTTGGAATACGGCCTCAACTTCAGCATTAACACCGATGACCCGGGGCATTTCGAATGCACCATGAAC
>JAPUGI010000148.1 GCA_027292925.1 Gammaproteobacteria bacterium | reverse complement strand
TTAACCCGGTCGGCGAGTTGGGCGGCAACGGCAAAAGCAAAGGGTCCACTCATACAATATCCGGTACATCCGACAGGACCGTCGCTGGCCGCATCTTCACCGGCGGCAAAGTCCAGCAGTGAACTGCAATCTTCAACAACCATCTTGTTAGTCAAGCTATCCATGTGCCCGAACATGATATCGCGACTCTCGGGCGTTCCATCAACAACAAACTCCCGGGCGCGTCGATAATACAGGTTTGGCAACATGACATAGTAACCGACTGTCGCCAGTCGCCGCGCCATGTCGTGTAGTTCTTCACGTTTACCCGGTGCATCCATAAGGAACAATATGATTGGATAGGACCCACCTTCCTCTGGATAAGTGATAAAAGTGTTAACTGATCCGTCTTTTGTTTGAATATCGATTTCTTTTTCTAGCATGGAACCTGCCTGGGTTTGTTAGTGTCTCGGGTTTATGTCGCTACACTCTATGCGTTTGGGGGTTCAGGATGCAACTCATTCAATTTGGCACGTTAAACGGGGAAACTGCAGTTGGGCGGCATCGATTGGGGTCGGCCGGTCGCAGTTTCCTGAGTAAATGCTCATGAAACATTTGCAGTTTTGGCGTAGCATTGCATATTCATTGGAGTATAGACAGAGAGTCCAGATATGACAGATCGTGTAAGCATTGGGGGGCTGAAGGTTGCCCGGGTAATCTATGACCTGGTTGAGCAGGAGATTGCACCTGGAACGGGGATAGAACCGGAGCGCTTCTGGTTGGAACTCGAATCTATTCTTGATGAAATGGCGCCGAGAAACCGGGCTTTGCTGGCCAGGCGGGATGAATTTCAGTTGCAAATTGATAGGTGGCACCAGGAACGTGCAGGTCAGGCGCATGACCCTGAAGCCTACCTCTCATTTTTACGGGAGATTGGTTATGTACTGCCGGAAGGGGATGACTTTGAAATAGAAACGCAAAACGTTGATGAAGAAATAGCGCTAGTCGCAGGTCCGCAGTTAGTTGTGCCAATAATGAATGCAAGGTTTGCACTGAATGCGGCTAACGCCAGATGGGGTAGCCTCTATGATGCCTTGTATGGAACGGATGTGATCCCGGAGACTTCCGGCGCTGAAAAAGGAAGAGCCTATAATCCAGTTCGTGGTGATAGAGTCATTGAATATGCCGCGCAGTTCCTTAATGAAGCCACACCACTTGAAAGTGGAAAACACCAGGATGTGACAGCCTATGCTATTGAAGGCGGAAAGCTTGTGGCTCAGCTGGGGCCCGGGGAATCGACTTTGCTTGGCGATGCGAGTCAGTTGGTAGGTTATCTTGGAGACAGCGCCAGTCCATCTGGCATATTGCTAAAACACAATGGTCTGCATCTGGAAATTCAGATTGATAAGACAGATTCTGTTGGCAAAGATCATAAGGCGGGTGTGAAGGATGTTTTGATGGAGTCCGCGATCACGACAATACAGGATTGTGAAGACTCCATTGCCGCGGTAGATGGCGAAGATAAAGCACTGGTTTATCGGAACTGGCTGGGCTTGAATCAAGGCAACCTGGTTGAAGAATTTGATAAAGGCGGAGAAGTTGTCAGGCGAACAATGAATCCAGACAGGCACTACCAGAAGCCGGAAGGTGAATCAGTTTCACTCCATGGTCGCAGTTTACTGCTAATCAGAAATGTTGGTCACCTCATGACTAACGACGCAGTGTTGTTAGCAGACGGCAGTGAGATTCCGGAAGGCATTCTGGATGGCATGGTGACGAGTTTTGCCGCAATGCATGATTTAAAACAACTTGGTTCACTTCGAAATTCCCGCACTGGCAGTGTCTACATCGTCAAACCGAAAATGCACGGGCCTGAAGAAGTGCAGTTCACCGTTGACCTGTTTGGTCGAATCGAAAAAGCACTTGGTCTCGCAGAGAACACACTCAAGATTGGCATTATGGATGAAGAGCGTCGAACAACCCTCAATCTGAAGGAGTGTATTCGTGCAGCAAAAGAAAGGGTGATATTCATTAATACGGGGTTCCTGGATCGAACCGGAGATGAAATTCATACCAGTATGGAAGCAGGTGCCATGGTGAAAAAGACCTCAATGAAGCAACAATCCTGGATTGCAGCGTACGAGGATTGGAATGTGGACGTGGGATTAGAGGCTGGTCTCGCGGGCAAGGCACAGATCGGGAAAGGAATGTGGGCAATGCCCGATGAGATGGCACAAATGATGGAGACTAAGATTGGGCATCCTGAAGCGGGTGCCAATACTGCCTGGGTACCATCACCAACGGCAGCAACCCTTCACGTCATGAACTACCATAAGGTAAATGTCAGGAATCGGCAGGTGGCGCTTCAATCCAGGAAACGAGTGGATCTCAGTGAATTGTTACGAATCCCAGTCATGCATGGTGAAAATCTTTCTGAAAAAGAAGTTCAGGAGGAACTGGAAAATAATGCCCAGGGTATTCTTGGATATGTCGTTCGCTGGATTGACCAGGGTGTTGGTTGTTCCAAAGTGCCCGATATCCATGATGTTGGCTTGATGGAAGATCGTGCAACATTGCGAATTTCTTCACAACATATTGCAAATTGGTTATATCATGGTATATGTAGTAAGGGTCAGGTCTTGGAAACGATGAAGAAAATGGCTACAGTGGTCGATAAACAAAATGAAGGGGATGCAAATTATCAAAATATGTCCACAGACTTTGATAAGAATTTTGCTTTCCAGGCTGCGTGTGAATTAATTTTCAAAGGAAGAGAACAACCGAATGGATATACGGAACCAATTTTGCATGCGAGAAGGAAGGAAGCAAAATCTGCCTTCGAATGAAAATATTGAGATGTACAACCTTGATTTTTTAAGTTAGGTGTTACATTGAGATGAATGGGAATAAAAAAGAACGGATTCTGGTCGTCGAAGACGAAGCTCTAGTTGCCAGGGAGTTAAAAAGCCGGTTAATCCAGATGGGCTGGGAGGTAGCAGGAATCGCCTATGGTGAGGAAGCGGTCGAACTTGCACGCGAAACACGGCCAGACCTGCTGCTCACCGATATCCATCTAAAGGGCGGGGCAAACGGTATCGAAGTGGCGCAGAGAATCTGCGAAGAAATGGATATTCCTGTTGTTTTCCTGACCGCATACTCCGACGCTGAAACCGTAGCCAAAGCAAAATCAGTAACGCCATTCGGTTACATTATCAAACCCGTAGAAAATCGTGAAATGCAAATTACGATTGACATGGCGCTGTACAAATTCAAGATCGATAAGGAACTTAAGGAAACCCAGCAGCTACTACAGACAGCGCTAACCTGTATCGGGAGTGCAATTGTATTTATTGATGAAAGCGGTCATGTCGTCAATGTTAATCGGGACGCACGCGAATTATTTGGTAATAGAGAAGTCGTTGGCAAGAGCTGGAAGGAATTACTTGGCCAGGCTGATGGTTCATCTGTACTCGGCATAATAAATGTAGCGT
>JAPUGI010000147.1 GCA_027292925.1 Gammaproteobacteria bacterium | reverse complement strand
TCACCGGAAGTCCAGGGGTTCGGCGTTCACCGTAGTGCAGGACTCAAAGGACAATTGCTCATTGCAACTTCACAAGGTCAAATACAAGAGGACTAGTGAGACAAACCGTGTTACGAGGATGAAACGAATCTGCAAGCTTCCCAGACCTACCTATCGTCTACAGTCCTCTTAAAGGGCAGGTCAATTTTTTATATCGCGTTGTCGTGCATAAACCGGATCACAACTTCAGCGAATTCCGGCCCTGCGTCTTCCTGCAGGAAATGTCCCGCCTTCTCGATGGTCGCGTGGCTCTGCCCTTTTGCGCCCGGAACCTCCTCCTGGAAACGTTTGTAACCACCGGCAGTGACGGGATCAGAATCGCTAAATGAAGTTAAGAAAGGTTTCTTAAACTCGCCCAGTACCTCCCACGCCTTGCGATTTGCCGGTATCGCCGGACCGTCAGGGTATATGGGCACGAGGCTTGGGAATTGCCTGGCACCTTGCATGTATTCATCCGAGGGAAATGGCGCGTCATAAGCACGTTTCTGTTCATCGGTGAGTGTGCCACCCAGGGCACTGAGACTGACAACCTCGCTCACCACGACCTCCGGATACTCTGCGCAGTATTTGATCCAGTACATAAACCCTGCACCGTTTTTGTTTTCTCTTAGCTTGGCACCCATTTCCGCAGGAGGTAAAGCTGGAATAGATTCGTACATGGCGTGCATCGTCGGTGCCATTTCATCGGGAATATTTTTTGCATCGGGCAATCCGGTATTGGCAGCCACCACCCTTGCAAACCGTTCGAGATTTTCAGTTAACACTCGCAAACCAATCAACCCTCCCCAATCCTGGCAAACCATTGTAATGTCTGTAAGATCCAGCCCCTTAACAAAACCGTTTAACCAGTGCACATGATTTGCATAAGTATAGTTGTCGCGTTTGGTTGGTTTATCTGATTTTCCAAATCCAACCAGGTCCGGCACGATGACCCGATACCCTGCCTCTACAAAGACAGGAATCATTTTGCGGTAAAGGTACGACCAGGTAGGTTGTCCATGCAGGCATAAAACCAACTCACCTTCACCTTCATCCACGTAGTGAATTCGTAATTCACCACCTTCCGTATCGTCCACGTCGACGTAGTTTGGCGCGAAAGGATAGTCTGCTAAATCGCTAAATCGATCATCGGGTGTTCTAATGGTTTCCATAAAAGATTCCTGCGGGTTTGTGCATTATTAATTGGGCCAGTAATTATACTCTTCGCCTGGCTCGTAAGGTTCAGCGGAGGTTCTGTCGATCGGGATTACGGCTTCAAGCATGGACGGCCATGCTGGATCGGCTTGCGCTGCGTTGTGCTCGTCCAACATTGCCATCATCCTGGCGACCCGCTCAGGGTTTTCTTCAGCGACATTATTTTGCTCGGTGGGATCGTTAAGAAGGTGATGCAGCCTAACCTTGTCTGGTCGATCTGCTCGTTGCATTTTCCAACCTCCTGCCAATACCATCTGGTAATGACCGCTTCTCCAAAACAATCGCTCATGGGGCGCTTGATCATCCATCTCACCCGAGCTGTAGGGAATCAGGTTGACCCCGTCTATTTCCAGAGCGGTAATATCTGCACCAGCAGCTGCAGCCGCCGAGGCAAAGATATCAAAGTGATGTACCGGTGCTTCAATCACCGAACCCGCTACGATTTTATCGGGCCATTTCATAAAATAAGGTACGTGTAGACCACACCTTCGAAGAAACTCATTTTCCATCCACGATAAGGCTGGTTTACTTCCGGCAGGCCGATGTAACCAGCGCCACCGTTGTCAGAGGTGAAGATGACTAACGTGTTGTCTGCAATGCCATGCTTTTCCAGTGAATTGAGCACCTTGCCGACGCCGCGATCCAGTGCGCGAATCATCGCGGCGTAAACCCGTAAACGATGATTTTCAATGTGACTCAACGAGTCATAGTCTTCCTTTGTCGCTTGCAACGGGCTGTGGGGAGCCCAATGGGCTAGATATAAAAAGAACGGTCTGTCACGATTCTTCTCTATAACCTTGAGCGCTTCGTCCGTGTAGTAGTCAGTCAGATAGCCGCCAGGTTCAAACCAGTCGCTGTTGTTGAAACTGGCGGCAAAGCGCAGACCTTTCCAGAGAAAACGATCGATGGGATCGAAATCCTGGTATGAATTGACCACCAAAGGGTCATCTTCATTCATGTAAAGACCGCTTGCCATCAACAGGCTATCATCGAAACCCTGGTCGATAGCAGACATCCCACTGCTTCGACCCAGGTGCCACTTGCCAATATGCGCAGTGTAGTAACCGGCCTTTTTCAGGATTTCCGCCAATGTCGTCTCTTCCGCTGGCAATCCCATGTCCTCGTAAGGAATACGATCTCCCTCCTGCTCATCAAAGTGAGTGACCATAGAAGGCCTTCCCTCAACAGTTCCCGCCATCATCGCAACCATTGGCATCATGCCGGTAGGCGTCGGTGAAAATTCAAATCCAAACCGGGTCGGGTACTTGCCTGACATCAGCGCAGCCCTCGACGGAGCACAAGTTGCGTTGGCCGCATAACCATTGGTAAACATGACACCTTCGCGGGCAATGGAGTCGATATTTGGCGTCGGAACTGTCCCGCCTGCCACACCCCCGCCATTAACGGTTATGTCATTGAACCCAAGATCATCGGCGAGTATAAGAATAATATTCGGCATCTGCTTTTCATCATCGAGAGCTTCGGTATCACTCCATTCGACTTCACGATGTGGTGAAATTGTATTTCTGGATTTGGCCAGGATGCCTATACCCTCAAGCATCAACTCAAATCGATACTGGTAAGCCAGTCCCCCCAGCAGGAAAACAATAACCATCGATACAATCCATTTATTCATTCGCTTACCTGTCTAAATTAGGTCTGAATGGTAGCGCGGGATCGTCGCCAAATAACAAGGAATACTACCAGCACAAGGAAGCCTGCCAGAAAAGGAAGTACAGCGCCGAGGCGTTTCTGCAAGCCATAGTAAAAAACCTGTTTGCGCTGATCATAGTTCTCACCAACTGGCAGTACCTCATTTTCCCGAACATAACGCTCATAGTCCTGCATCATCGTTTGGAATATAACGGGTTCGATTTTCTTTAAATCCCGCGTCTCACCCGGATCATCATTCATCTGATAGAGATGCCATTGCCCATCGGCAATCGGACCTCGATTTTTGGTGAGCTTGTATGCGCCCTTGAACAAGGCCGCATTGCCTCCCAACTCGTATCCAACGGGTTCATCATCAGCGTAGACGTTTATCGATGAACCATCGAGTAAAGGTAACAGGCTGCGTCCAGTCAGCTGCTCCACCTGCCTGCCTTGATAAACACCATCTGAATTTTTAACTCCCGCTATATCCAGAATGGTTGGAACGATATCGGTAACCCACGTAAAGGCATCAACTACACCACCGTCATTCGGTGAACCCATGCCTGCAATCAACAGGGGTACACGCATGCCTCCCTCGCCCGAGAAGAACTTATACCAGGCAAAGGGAGAAGCGGCAGAACTGGCAAAACTGGGTCCGATAAGCGAGTAACTGCCTTTTTCGCCCAGTGTCTCGTAATCCGTATTGTAATTGTTAGTAAACATCCACAATGGGAAGAAAAAATCGACCAACGCCTGCCCTGTATGGAACACATCGCTAGGTTCAGCGCCATTGTCAGATGCAAAGATGATGATTGTATTTTCGTATTCACCGTTTGCCTTGAGATAAGACACCAGTCGGCCAATATGAAAGTCCATGGCATCAATCATGCCCGCGTACACAGCCATACGTTTTGACTGGTACCGTTGTTGATCTTCAGTTAGCGCTGACCAATCCTTCGTGGTCGGCATCACTGCCATTTCAATTCCATCTTTCACAACCCCTGCGTCTACCGCCCCCTCGTAACGTCGTTTTCTAAGTTCAGCCCAACCGTCATCGTATTGGCCCAGATATTTATTTGTGTACTCCCTCGGCGCCTGCACGGGTAAATGTACAGCTTGAAAAGCAACGTAGGCAAAAAACGGCTTGCCGTCCGCGATGTTGCTATCTATGTATTCGATGGTTTTATCAACAAAGTAAGCCGAGGAATAAAAATCATCGGGCAACCTCGTTTCAGCCCCATCTTCAAACCAATTGGCCTTTGAATAAATTGGTAGATAAGGTTTTTGTTCCCAGTTGTCTGAACCTGTATCCGCCATGGCAAGGGTTCTCTCAAACCCGCGAGCGCTGGGCAAGAGCTCAGGCGTCTTACCCAGGTGCCATTTACCGGTCATGTAGGTGTGATAACCGGCATCACGGAGACGAGTCGCTACCGTTACCACATTCTTGCTGAGCGTGCCCTCATATCCAGCGTGACCTCGCTGGTCCGGCGGTATGGACTCGGGCATGTTGGCCACCCCGGCTCGATGACTGTCGACGCCACTCATCAACATTGCCCTGGTTGGTGCGCAACTGGCGGCAGTATGGTAGTTCGAGAATCTAACTCCCCGGCGTGCCAGTTCATCGAGATTAGGTGTACTTATTTCGCTACCGTAGCTGCCAAGATCACTGAATCCCAGATCATCTGCCAACAACAAAACGATGTTCGATCGATCATCAGCGAACAGAGTTGAAACCCAGAATAGTATCAAACCTCGAAGGGAAAAGGTTACGATGGCAGCAAAACGCAACTTCACAGTATTGTTAGACGCTTGATGTATCAATTTTATCCATCAGGTAGGCACACACAACGAGCCAGATGGTCATTACTATTTCAGCTACGATGAATTCAGTCGCCATCCCAGCGCCATGAACCAGGGCTGCAAACACGCGTATCACAGCTGCACCGCCAAGAAACAATGCCGCTGAATATAGCCAATGCCCCTGACATCGGAAAGCACCGACAAATACCAGGATGGTTATTCCCAGGAAGAATGAGCCAAAGTCTCCAATCTGAGTGCTTCGACCGATACCATCCAAGAACGGCATGCCGAGCCCTTTTGCAGCCTCTTCTGGCTGAACGAGCCAGCCGATACCGTTTATTGCCATCAAAATACCTGGGACGGTGGAGACCAGCCTCAATACATTTTTTCTCATTTACTAATCCTCAAACAGCCGTTCACAACCAGTCCCTTCCAGAATTGTGTCCACAGTGGCGCAGTCCTCACTAGCAAGCGCTTTATATTCTTCTCGAATCCACTGCAGGCATTTTCCCTGATAAGGAAATGATGGTTGTACCCAGGGTCGACCATCAATTGTGGTTTCCATCTGATCATCTCCCGCGACGAGTGCTTTTGCATTGGCAAGTAATGCTGGCACGTACACCCGGCCGATTTCGGTAAACAAATTACCAAGAACTGACTTCGCTTCCTCTCTAGTCAGGAAACCGTCGTCCTCCACGTTAAGTCCGGAAAGATCGTCAACCACATCAGTCCATGCATACACACGTGGCGCTTCGCTCAGGCAAATAGCTGCTGGTGTTGGGTCGAATTTGGCCAGTTGGGTCAGTTGTGCATAAACCGCAAAATCCGCAGACCCAGGCCTACTCCCCATCAGAAACGTCTGCTTCTCAATCACACTGTCCATAATCTTGAGAAAACGCCGGTAACTGTCTTCGATTACGGGTGCGGTGACGTCGTTAGACCCGACCACATACAACCTGGAAATCTGACGATCGCAGATAAACTTGCTCATCTGCGTGAGGTTTTCATGGCTTGCGTTGAGATTTCTCCAGCGCGGTAAAATCTTGCCCGCCATATCGATATCCGCCTCGTAATACCAGCGATAGTGGAACATCGCCTTGGTCAGCCATTCATCGCCGTAATCTTCGATAAGATAATTGATGAACGCCATCGCGGGATCAGTGGGTATGGTGCCTCGCCCATCAAAGGCGGCTTCGAACCTTCTTATCAGCGGCGTTGAATCGACCACGGCTTCTATTTCACCTGCATCATTTGGTAAATAGAATGTCGGCAACAGACTAACTTTCGGGTTTGGCAAGTTAGACTCCGCCGCCTGATCACCGATGAGCAATTCATAAGGAATTCGCCGGTAGCGCAGCAGCGCCAGCATTTTACGGGTATAAGGAGATCCAGGAGCGCCCTTGAATGTTAGTGGTACGGGAATGCTCATTCGATTATTCCTTTCATTAATGGTTATTTCCTGCTGGCACGCGCCAGCGTCTTTCCTGCAGGATCCTTAAAAAAGGCCATCCATTCAGCTTCTCCTTTGTTGCCGAAGACGCCTTCCTCGTCCTGAAAAATCACCTGAGCTGGTTGGTCAAACGTAATGGGTTCCATCAAAATCAAAGAAGGCCAGACCCGGTGGATCATATCTAGCAACCAATTTCGCACCGAGTATGATTTCATAAAATTCGACAGATTCATCAAGATTCTCTGCGTTAATAGCAATCTGTTTAAATTTGTCGATTCGCATCGTCATCTATCCTCATTTTCGGGTTTTACCAGGCTAATCAGTTTCCATCCTGCTTCGGGTTTAAGGTTGCTTTGGGTTGTCTCGACATGCAATCGATCAGACGTATCAACTGCAAACAGCGTAATGAACCTGTCCGCATATGTCTCCACATATTCTTCAAAGCCAAATTCTTCACTCAAGGCAGTCACGCGGACAGATGCCCCGGCGGTTAACCAACCCAACAGCATATTGTAGGTAACATCCTCGCCAAACATCCGCTGGCCTCGCAACCGCGCGGATATCCGGTGCTTGTCCATTTTTTCACCTTCAGCCGCGGACGGCAGTTCATAGGCATTTCGGGCACCAAAAATGGACCTGAAATGCATACTCGCTACAACATCAAAATTGGTCCTGCCGGTGAGACTAATCAGGTTGCCTATTCCGCTCAGGTCCATGTAGCGATCAGCATGTTCTGAAACCGGATTGCCGTAATAGGTTTCGACACCACCCATCCTGGCCTGGCTAATATTCTCCCAGTCGCTATCGGCGACCAGTACCCTGAGGTCCTGTTCATGCAGTGCCTCTGCCAGCATTCGACCGACTCGACTTCCCCCAACAATCAGGAATCCCGATGGTGCCGGATCACGAACGCCAAGCCAATGAGCGACATATTTCGCAGTTGTGCTTTGCAGGACAACAGTGCCGATAATAATCAGGAAGGCCAGGGGCACGAATATCTCCGCGTCTTCTGCTCCTATTTCCACCAGGCGTATGGCAAATACCGACGCAACGGCCGCGCACACGATACCTCGTGGGCCTATCCAGGCGATGAGTAAACGTTCCTGAATGGTTAACTCACTTCCAAAGCTGGAAATGAAAACAGAAACCGGCCTCGCTATGAACATAACACCGGCTAACAGAATCAATGAATCGACGCCGATGTTTAACAAGGCATTCAGGTCGACTCGAGCGGCAAGGATGACGAACAGGCCGCCAATCAGGACTATTGTCAGGCTCTCTTTGAAATCCAGGATATCGTCAACTTCAAGGTCTTTTTGATTGGCCAAGGTCATGCCAAAGATAGTAACAGCCAACAGTCCCGACTCATGTTCGAACTGTTCCGAAACCGCAAATACTATAAATACGAGCAGCAATGTTATGGGACTACGGAGATATTCAGGCATTAGGTAACGTTTCAGCATGGTGCCCAGGCCAACACCGGCAAGATAGCCAAGGATTACACCGGCCAATACAATCTTTAGGAAAAGGAGGAGGATCGAACCTGCTGCATCTCCAGCCTGGGTTGAGATATAGAAATCAAAGGCCAGGACCGCCAACAAGGCACCAAGGGGGTCAATTATTATGCCTTCCCAGCGTAGAATGTTGGCGATTCTCTTGTTCGGCCTCACCGTGCGTAGCATCGGCACTATCACGGTCGGCCCCGTTACCACCACAACGGCGCCGAACAAAAATGCCAGCTTATATTCGAACCCAATCACGGTATGAACCAGCCAGCTTGTAATTGCCCAGGTAACCAAAGCACCAATAGTGACCAGATTCCTGACGGTAGAGCCAACTTCTTTTAGTTCAGAAAACCGTAATGTCATGCTGCCTTCAAACAGGATGACAGCAACTGATAACGAGATGACCGGGAATAAAAGCTCTCCGAACAGATCATCCGGGTGGAGCCAGGAGAGTACAGGACCAACAAGAATGCCGAACAGCAGCAGAAAAAGGATCGCAGGCAAACGCACCCGCCAGGCCACCCACTGGGCAATTGCTGCCAGAAAGCCAATCCCGGCGATAGTTGTCAGTGCGTTGAATTCCAAAATGAATTTATCTCAGGCCGCTGCCAAGGATGTCCCGGGCGATAATGTGTCTTTGTACTTCACTCGGCCCTTCTCCAATACGCCGGATACGCATCTCCCGAAACCATCGCTCGAACGGGAAATCCTTGGTAACACCATAGCCACCGTGAATCTGCATGCAACGATCCACCACTCGGCTGGCCGCTTCCGATGCCACCAACTTGGCCATTGCAGCTTCCGTGCGAAATGATACACCCCGATCCGCCCTGTCTGCTGCTTCCAGTGTCACCCAGCGAGATTGCTTGATATCAATTTCATTATCGACCAGCATCCATTGAATCGCCTGACGAGAAGACAGTGGCGCGCCAAAGGTTTCTCTTATCTTCGAATATTCTAGCGCTAGCTCATGGGCTTTGACGGCAACTCCGATACAACCAGCAGAATAAGGAATTCGCTGCCTGGAGAGCCGATCATTGGCAATCGAGAAACCCTTGTTCACCTCACCCAGAACGTTGGTATGGGGAATGCGCATATCTTCAAACTGTAATTCAGTGGCGTAATGAGCGGAGCGCAAGGTGTGCACAATTCGCCGCACGTGAAATCCGGGAGTGTCCGTATCCACAATGAAACAAGTAATGCCACCACGACCTTTATCCGGCGATGTCCTCGCAAACACCAATCCAAAGTCAGCGACATCCGCCCCGGAGATAAAAATTTTCGTCCCGTTGATTATCCAGTCATCACCATCTTTTTTTGCCCTGGTTTGAATTGCACGAGCCGGATCTGAACCACCTGACGGTTCCGTCAGGCCGAAGAAGCCTCTCTTTTCACCTCTCAAGGTGGGATATAGATAGCGTTCCTTCTGCTCATCGGTTGCTTCATACAGCTGCGCCAGTCCTGCACCACCAAATACACCATAACAAGGGCAATAGAGACCGGCGCGATGTTGTGACATCTCGATAGCAATGAGCGTTCTCGTCACCATGTCCAAACCCGGTCCGCCAAATTCCTCCGGTATGTCCAGACCGAATAGTCCCATTTCCTTTACAACCGCAACCAATCGTTCCTTGTCTTCCGGTAGTAGAGCATCGGCATCAGGATCCAGGTTCATCTCCAGTGGTACAATCTCGTCGCGTACAAACCTGCGTACCATGGCAACGATTAAATTCTGCTCGTCGTTAGGTTGTAAGTCCATAATGATATTCCTAGGCAGGTTGTTGTCGAGGTTCAAACATCAAAGGGGCTAGTTCCTCCGTTCCTGATTGTACTTGATCAATTTCACGACAGG
>JAPUGI010000146.1 GCA_027292925.1 Gammaproteobacteria bacterium | reverse complement strand
CTGGTTTCCCGGCCTTGTTCGGTCTCGGCATGCATCAAGCCAGCGTGCTGGCAGCCTATGCTGCCCATTGGTTGGACCCCTGTGCGGTGCGTTCCTTCCGCGCCCGATTTAAAAATGTCTACTGGGTCGGAGATCACCTGCACTATGACATGAAGGTCGCCCGCAAATATATGGAAGACGCTCACCGTAAAGTCGACCTGGAACTCTTCTGCACGCGTCCCCACGGTGATCCCGGTGATCCCATTGTCGATGCGTGGATGACACTGGATTTCGGTACCGTATAAAAAGAAAAAGCCCCGGAAGGTTATCCCTCCGGGGCATGATTATTTTTTTCGCCGCGCCGTAGCTGGGAAGTTTGTCCGTGACTATAAGTCGGGCAGAGCGACCTTGCCCCTCCATCAGTTTCCTGAAAAAGCATAGTGCCGCTTGTTTGTTCTTGCGCGGTTGTACCAAAATATCGAGGACATCGCCGTACCCACAGCATTCGCTCCGCTTAATCGGGTTTCTATTCGGCCTCAAAAGGAACAGTCAATTCCATTCCCGGAACATAAATTCCACCTCGCCGCTTTCCCTGTTCGACGCTGCCATATTTTTCTTCAAAGATCGGTGGCAATTCCCAGCCTTCATTAGTGGATAGCCACAGGCGGAGCAAGTGTCGTTTGAGATCTAGCTCGGGATAGTCTTCGTAGTCCGTGCGGGCATGCAGGATCTGATGGTTGTGGACAAAGTTCATGTCTCCCGGTTGCCACTCACAGTCCAGATAAAACTCCTCGCTGCCAGCCAGCTCATCGAGCAAGTCCAAAGCTTCAATTTGTTGATCGCTCAGGCGCGGCACATGATCCCGGTGCTGTGCCGCAATGATATAAGCGCGGTCATAAATGGTTAACAACCGACCCTTATGGTGATGGAAGCACTCGATTTCGAAAGTACATTGCTTGCCTTCCGGCACTTCACCCTTTCTGTCCATGACAAAAGGCGAAGAAAGCACTTCAGCCAGATCGGGTCGTTGTTTTGCAATTTCATTATAGACGGCAACCGAGCTGGTAAGCGTGAACATGCCGCCGGCCCTCGCTTTTTGTAGACAAAGCAAGCCCACCAGATCCGATCCATCGGTGTGATAGAACTGACGGTAGGTGGTGCCGTAGATCCGGTGTTGCGGGTTGGTGTGGTCATATCCAATGTCCTTCACATGGCCAAGAATATGCCCATTACGATTTTGTGAAACAGGCTCTCCCAGCCAGGATCCAATCCCGACATAGGCGCGGATGATTTCTTCACGCTCGAGATCTCTTACCGGCATGCCGTGGAACACTACGAAGCCACGCCCGAAGAGCAGTTCCCTGTAGGCTGTTTCCATTACACGGCTTAAGCCCTGCAACGGAAAATTATCGGGCTTGATATTTTCGATCGAGATACCAGCATCGATAGTGTTTTGAACTGCCGATTTGATTTCTGATATTTCGCTTTGTGTAAGATGAATATGCCAGTCGGCGGAGTCTTTGATATCCGGGCCACGCCAGTCTGCGGGTCCCTCATAAATCGGTAATATACGGCCGGGGCTCATGGTCTCTTCTCCAATGCATGGGTTGATTTAATATAGTGCAATGATAATATCGTGTATAACTCTATTTCTTGCGTTAAATAGATGAATTCCAAATATCTAAGAATTCACGTCAATGTACTTTAATTACAATCATTTGCGCGTCTTTCGCGAGGTTATGATCCACGGCAGCGCCACCCGGGCAGCTTTGGAGGTCAATATCACTCAATCGTCGGTAAGCCGTATCCTCAAGGAATTTGAACATAATGTCGGATTCCGGTTGTTTGACCGTGAGCGCACCGGCCTACGTCCGACCCGGGAGGCGCAAAAACTGTTTAAGGATGTTCAACGTGCCTACGCCACATTCACCGATGTAAAACAAACAGCGCTGTCCATCCAGAACAAAGAGGAGGGGCAATTACGTATCGCTGCTTTGGCAGTTTATGTGGACGGATTCGTCTCGCGCGGCTTATCCAGATTCACGCATAAATACCCGGGAATTCATATTCAGATAATTGCCGCCGCAAAGCCCGACATTGAAAAACTGGTGGCCACCGAACAAGTGGACCTGGGCATCACCACCTTGCCCATAACCTCAGATATGATCACCATTCGTAACTCCTTCAGACGCAATGCTGTTTGTATTTTTCCCAGAAAACACGCACTGTGCAAAGAAAAGAAAATTACCCTGTCGGATCTTGTGGATCACCAGTTGATTCTTCAATGTACTGGTGCCCCGCTGCGCACGTTACTGGATATGAATTTTCTCGAACAGGGACTTGAACCAAAAGTTAGGGTGGAAATTGAGTCCCAACGCGCAATTGTCAATCTAGTCTGCACCGGTGGGGGTGTAGGTGTTGTCGATCCCGACATCCTCTCGGATCAGGATCGAAATCAGTTATGCTGTCGCCCTCTGGTACCTTCCTTGGATTGGTCAATTGCGTTGGTCAGCGCCAAACGGGTAACGCCGTTGCAGATTGCAGACGCATTCCTGGACTGGATGAAAGATCTGAACCCCTGAATCGGTACTGTCGAGTTAATGTAAATCTCATCCTTTGATGGGTGAAACATGCCTACTCCACTCGAACAACCATTTCGCCATTAAAAATATCGAGCCAATCTTTTGCAACATCAACACCCAGGGCTTCTAACTTAGATCGCATTGCCATGATCGCGATGCATATAATCGTGCCGAAGTATCGCACGAACACACGCGAGCGCGGCAACGACAGATGCGGCGATTTAAATCACCGGGGCAGGCACAGCGAATTCTGGCTGTTCACATTCAGGTCCATAACCTCTTCCGTGTGGGTCGGCATTTAATTCGAGCAACGAATTATCGGTTGCTAAGAAATCGATCATTTGAAACTTGGCAGCAGGTGACGTGCGCTTGCTAAATGGGAATGTGTGTTTTACCCCGATTGTTTTACTCGAATTGGTTAAGTTGACAGTTCACCCGGGTGGTACTGCAGCGTTGATTCGTTGGTCGTGAATCTCCTGTAATTGACGGTGGATATCGGGGTATTTTTCGACGATTTTG
>JAPUGI010000145.1 GCA_027292925.1 Gammaproteobacteria bacterium | reverse complement strand
TTCGATAATTGAATAAACAATGGAAATATTCAGTGTTTTTCTTAATACTTGAACTGCGTCGTACGTTTTAGTAAAAAATATTACAAAGGTATAATATTCAATATGTTATATGTAACATCTAGAAAATAAATGAACTTTGATCTGAGCGATGAACAGAAAGCCATCCAGGCTGCCGTCGGTAAAATTTGTGAGCAATTTGGCGACGATTATTGGCTGCAACGAGACACAGATGGTCAATTTCCCGAGGAATTTGTTAAAGCCATCACGGATGGAGGCTGGCTCGGCATTGCCATGCCAGAGAAATATGGTGGCGCAGGCCTGGGTATCACCGAGGCTTCCATCCTGGCGCATTCTATTGCCAGGTCGGGGGCGGGGATGAGTGGTGCATCGGCTGTCCACATGAACCTGTTTGGTCCGAACCCGATTGTGGTATTTGGTTCGGAAGAACAAAAACAGAGATTTCTGCCAGCCTTGATCGAAGGGACTGACCGCGCGTGTTTTGGGGTCACGGAGCCAGATGCTGGCCTGAATACAACTCATCTAAGCACCCGCGCGACAAGGAATGGTGATCATTACCTGATTAATGGCCGCAAAATGTGGACATCGACTGCACAAACCGCAAACAAGATTCTGATTATTGCAAGAACGACAGATATTGAAGATGGCGTAAGTCCATCTGAAGGGCTCACTTTATTCTATACGGACCTTAATCGGGAGCAGGTTGAAATTAGGCTCATTGAAAAGATGGGCCGAAAAGCCGTGGATTCCAACGCCTTGTTCATTGATGACATGGTGGTTCCCGTAGAGAACAGGATTGGTGAGGAAGGTGACGGGTGGAAATGCCTTCTCCATGGACTCAACCCCGAACGAATATTAATTGCGGCAGAGGCGGTAGGTTTGGGCCAGGCGGCACTGGAAAAGGCTTCAAATTACGCCCGTGAACGGGTGGTGTTCAATAGGACTATCGGGCGCAACCAGGCGATTCAGCATCCCCTGGCAGAAAACTGGATGGAATTGGAAGCGGCCCATTTAATGGCTTTTAAGGCAGCGAGTCTTTATGACGCAGGCGAGTCCTGCGGTGCGGAAGCCAATAGTGCTAAATACCTGGCTGCAGAAGCCGCATTGAAAGCCTGCACGCGGGCGGTGCTGACGCACGGTGGAATGGGTTATGCAAAGGAATATCATGTGGAAAGATATCTGCGTGAAATCATGATTCCGCTGATCGCACCTATCAGCCAGGAACTCATAAAATCATTCATAGGCGAACGGGTTCTAGGTCAGGAGAAAAGCTACTAGGGTGCAGTGTAATTGCAGTATAGTTGAGGACTCGGACAGCCAACAATAAATTAAAACATATCGGGGGCATTCAATGGAACATTCGACAGGTTCGGTCGCTGATCTAGTCACAGGTATCGTGCTGTTGATGCTGATCGCGGCAATCGCGACCTTGATCAGCAAGCGCCTGGACAAAATCCCACTTACGATATTGCTGGTATTTGTCGGTATTGCCATTGCCATCGGCAGCGAACACCTCCCATTTCTGGGCGCGCTGGCAGACTTTCACCTGACACCTGAACTCGTATTATTTGTGTTTATACCCACCTTGATCTATGAGTCCGCGTTTAACCTGAACGCGAGACAGGTTTCAAGAAATATATGGCCGATTCTCACCCTCGCCATACCAGGTCTGCTGCTATCCACAGTGATCATTGCCTTAATCTTCAATTTTCTTACAGACTTCTTCCTGGGTGGACTGCCTGGTGGCGGATTCATGGTTGCCCTGCTTCTTGGTGCGATCTTGAGCGCAACAGACCCGGTCGCAGTCATCTCCATTTTTAAACAGCTGGGCGTGCCGGATCGGCTCACTGTCCTTGTGGAAGGCGAGAGTCTTTTCAACGATGCAACCTCCCTTGTCCTTGCCGGGCTATTGCTTGCCATTGTGAACACGCCTGATTTCACCTTTTCTGGCGGTGTCGTCGTCAGTGGCATTGGCGATTTCCTCGTGGTGTTTCTCGGTGGCGTGCTGGTCGGCTGGGTGCTGGCTATGATTGTCGGTTATACACTGGGTAGCATCGAGTCACATGCTGACATTGAAATTACACTGACCACGATTCTCGCCTATTTCGCATTCATCATTGCTGAACATGGATTCCACGTGAGTGGGATCATGGCAGTTGTCGCAGCGGGCCTGGTCATTGGTTCCTGGGGCAAGTCCAAAATTTCACCCTCTACCTCCGAGTTCATGGAGCACTTCTGGGAATACCTGGCATTCCTGGCGAATGCGCTGATATTTGTCATGGTTGGTATGCAGATTGACCTGGCCGCGCTGTGGGCCTCGATTGACCTGATAGGTATTGTTGTTCTCGCAATGCTGGTCTCGCGCGCCATCGTTGTCTTCTCCTTTGTTCCTCTCCTTGGAAAATTACCCGGCGCAGATCCCATCGGCATGCCGTTTCGGCAGGTCATGTACTGGGGTGGATTACGCGGTGCAATTGCGCTCGCCATCGTATTGTCGTTAGACCTTGATCCTGAGCTTAAGGACACTCTCATTGCCATTGTCATGGGCGCGGTATTGTTTACACTGGTAGTGCAGGGGTTGAGCATCGAGAAGCTGGTGAAATTTCTCGGTCTCGATGCATTGAGCGCCTCGGATAATCTGGCGAAACTGGAAGGGGATAAGAACGCGCGGGAGGAAGGGCTGCACCGACTGAATTCTCTCGTTAGTGGTGGACTGTTCTCCCAGCGAATCGCCGATAATATCCAGGAACGGTGTGAACGCAACCTGGCCGATCTTGACTTAGAAATATCAGCGCTGAACGAGACGATGAAACCCGAAGATAAATCCTCGAATCTTGCCATGAGGTGCCTGGCACGGGAGAAAGCCCGGGTTTATGAACTGTTTAGCAGGGGCCTGATCAATGAATGGGCCTTCAGGGAATTGGACCACACGCTTGCAGTGCAGCTAGACGATGTCAGGTACAACCAACTGATGCCTACTGCCAATATTAAGATGTCCATCGGCAAGGCGGTAGATTTACTGCTGATACGCCTATTGGAACCAGTCCCGGGATTGAGTCCCATCGTCGAGCGGTTAAGGACATCGCGAATTATCCGCGACTACGATGTGGCCTGGGGGCGCTTTCGCAGTGCCAGCAGTGTTTTGCGCGGCTTCGAAGAAATAGCGGGCGAGACTGATTCCGGTCAGCAGGTGATGAGCCAGGTGCGAAAGATATACGAAGAAATATTGAAGACCACCAAAGGTCAGATTGATGAGGTAGCAGAACTGTATCCTGAATTTGTGGAAACCATGCAGGAACAGCTTGGCCAGAGATTGTTACTGGTGGCTGAACACGAATCTGTCGAAGATGCGGCAAAACTCGGCATGATCAACAAGGGCATTGCCAGTAAAATTCTGAAAGATCAGGAGGAACGGCTACGTCAGCTAAAACAGGATAATATCTCTGCTGCATTTGAAATCGAAGTGTCGGAATTGCTGCGTAAAGTGCCCCTGTTTCACGGCATGGAATCAGAGTTTGATACCGTCGCCAGCTATCTCAGACCACGCACTGTTCCCCGTGGTACTGCCATCATCAAACAGGGGCAGGCAGGCGATTCCATGTTTCTCATCGCGAGGGGAATAGCCAACGTCCTGAGGCAAGATGGTGACGACGTCAATCAAGTCGCGACCCTCTACGCAGGAGACATTTTCGGTGAATCTGCGTTACTGCACGGAGCCCCACGAAATGCTACGGCAGTTGCCGCAACACCTTGTTCTCTGTATGAGTTAAAACAGGAGGATCTTTATAAACTCATGGCAGATTATCCGAAAATTGCGCAGGCGGTGGAAGAGGTCGACAAGGACCGTACTAATTCGAATACGCTAACGGGATACAAGCCTAGCTAGATGCGATGCGTAAAATCGAAAAAATTTTTGTTGTTCTTGAGGCACAACAGGAAGAACAACCTGCCCTGATACGAGCAGCATATATTGCAGAAGCGACGGGCGCCTCGTTGCACCTGTTTATGTGTGCTTATGATACGGCAATAGGTATTGCATCTTTTCTGTCCGGTAAGCAAAAAAGTACATTTGTGCAGACAATAGTCGACGGGAGCCGGGTGATGGCCAAGAGACTTAGCGATCCTTTGCAGGAAAAAGGAATTGATGTAACGACGGAGACAGTTTGGGATCGCCATCATTCCGACGCCATCATAAAGGCAACCAGGGAAGGGGAGTATGACCTTCTCATGAAATACGCACGTCACCGTACACGCGCGGATGTCATGTTTAATCATATTGACTGGAAACTGATGCGCTACAGTCCTTGTCCCGTAATGCTGGTAAAAACGGGTCAGTGGGATGATGTCGGCCAGGTTCTGGCTGCAATTGATGCCGCACCGGAAAGCACACTTCACGACTCACTGAACAAAGCCATACTGGAGAGAGCCAGTTATCTTGCCGAGCAATTGGATTTTGATCTGCACCTGGTATCAGCTTATCCGGCACCTCCGGTGTTCGTTCCTCTTTCCAAGGCGTCCGAATCGCTGGATAACTATCGCTCCAAAATGTCACGCATGGTCGAAACCAATCTCAACAAGCTGGGTGAGGAATATGGTGTGATTGCTGAACATCAGCATGCCATAGAAGGACCGGTTGACTGGGCTATACCCAAGGTGTCAAAAGACCTTGTGGCAGAATTTGTAGTGATGGGCAATGTTTCGCGAGAAAGTCTCACGGGTTTAAGTATTGGCAATACTGCTGAATCCATTCTCGATCAATTGAACACCAATGTCCTGATGGTCAGGGTCAGCGAGTCGCCGGGTTAACGACCGATTCCGTTCATGACACAAAGTTTCGCGACTATATTTACTGGCTTTCTTTAAATTTGGCAGCTTCCTCAGATCCACCGGTTGCGTCACCCGCGCTATAAGAATGTGCTCCAGCTCCTGCAAGCTTTCCGCCGTCCACGATCAGATATTCATCTCGTATATCTTTATCCTCAACCCAACATTCCAAAATTTCCCTGACGCCTGCTGCATATCTGGCTTGAGCAGCAAGTGAAGTTCCAGATGTGTGTGGTGTCATTCCATGGTTTGGCATCGTTCTCCATGGATGTTCTTTTGGCGCCGGTTGCGGAAACCAGACATCTCCTGCATAACCAGCCAATTGACCGGTTTCAAGTGCCTTTGCAATTGCATTACGGTCACAAATTTTTCCACGAGCGGTATTAACAAGATAAGCTCCACGCTTCATCTGACTAATCATCTTGTCACTACCACAAAGTCGTCCTCGTCCTGATGTCCAATTCGACCGGCTGGTCCGCATCATCAACGCCACGCTCAAAGACAAGGAAATACCCGAAGGGGAAAAAATAGCTGCCTTCAAGAAGATCCTGGCC
>JAPUGI010000144.1 GCA_027292925.1 Gammaproteobacteria bacterium | reverse complement strand
CAACACAGCCTGGACTCCAGGCTATTGAATGTGGATACGGCCTTATTAGCGTTTCCTGAAGTTACCCTGGTTGAGAGTGTTGCTTTCTACCTCTGCCAGGGTCAGGCGGTAATGGTACCGAATGCCCCTACGACAGGATTATTGCGGATCTATGACAGCGGCAAACAGTTTTTAGGGCTGGGTGAGGTGCTGGATGACGGTAGAATTGCACCCCGTAGACTGGTGAATTTATGACAATGGTCAGAAACGACCTAAAAACTTGTATTTATCAGTGACTTTTCCTTGTTCGTATGCAGGTGCCTCGGTACAATACGCGCGATTTTGCGAGAGGACATCTCAGGAGCAACCTTAACTATGGCATTAAATCAGCAACAAGTAGCTGGCATTGTTAGCGAGTATCAGCGTTCAGCATCGGATTCGGGTTCCCCCGAGGTACAGGTCGCTCTGCTGACGGCGAATATTACCGGACTGTCCGAGCACTTTAAAGTACACAAAAAGGACAATCACTCTCGACAGGGGCTGCTACGCATGGTGAACCAGCGTCGCAAGTTGCTGGATTACCTGAAGAACAAGGATGTAAACCGCTACCGTGAATTAATTGCCAGTCTTGGCCTGCGTAAATAACGTTATCACTTCGGACAGTTCGCTCACCTAAAAACCAGCTTTGTAAATCGGTGCTCAGGGTATTTCACCACTTAGGTTACCGATGTAAATAAATTTCAATTTCATATCATTTGACGTCAGGATAAAACTAATGAACGTGGTTAGAAAAGAGTTTCAGTTTGGGAATAAATCAGTTGTATTGGAAACCGGCAGGATTGCTCGACAGGCCACCGGTGCTGTGTTGTGCAGTATGGGAGATACCGTTGTACTGGTAACCTGTGTTGCCAGGAAGGACGCTGACTCTGGCAGGGATTTCTTCCCGTTGACCGTGGATTATCAGGAACGAAATTATGCGGCAGGTAAGATACCTGGTGGTTTTTTTAAACGCGAAGGCCGCCCCTCTGAAAAGGAAACGCTAACTTCAAGACTCATCGATCGACCCATCCGTCCTTTATTTCCAAAAGGTTTCAAAAACGAAGTTCAAATTATCGCCACTGTCATGTCCCTGGATCCGAATGTTGATCCAGATATTCTTGCTTTAATGGGCGCCTCGGCTTCGGTATCAATAACGGGAATGCCCTTCGGTGGACCGATTGGTGCGGCCAGAGTTGGATACCGGGATGGTGAATACCTGTTAAATCCAAGCTTTGAGGATCTGAATGACTCGGATCTGAATCTTGTTGTTGCAGGCACCAGCACTTCTGTTCTGATGGTGGAATCAGAGGCTGCAGAGCTTTCTGAAGAGGTGATGTTGGGCGCCGTTATGTATGGACATGCGCAGATGCAGGTGGTGATAGAAAACATACGGGCAATGGCTGAAGAGGTTGCTACCAAGCCCTGGGACTGGCAGACAGCGGATGAGGATGATGATCTTACGAATGAGATTGATAATCGTTGCAGTGACCTGATACGTGAAGCTTACGCCATTACCGACAAATTGAGTCGACGTGATCGGCTTGATGAAATCAGGACTGAAGTAGTTGATGCCCTGCTTGAAGAGCAGGAAGACCGTTGGTCCCAGGGTAAAATTCAGGCGGCAATCGAAAAACTGGAAAGTAGTGTGGTACGTGGTGGCATTGTTGCTGGTGAAAACAGGATAGATGGCCGTGTGCCTGACGCAATTAGACCGATATCAGTGGAAGTCGGCGTGCTCCCACGCGCTCATGGCTCTGCTCTTTTTACACGTGGTGAAACACAGGCAATTGTTGCTGTTGCCCTCGGTACGGAACGCGATTCTCAGATCATTGATGCCATTGAAGGCGAACGTAAAGAGCAATTTATGTTGCACTATAATTTTCCTCCCTACTGTGTCGGCGAAACCGGTCGAGTGGGTACACCCAAGCGTCGTGAGATTGGGCACGGCAGGTTGGCAAAGCGTGGCATGGTTGCAGTGATGCCGAGTCTGGAGGAATTTCCCTATGCCATTCGGGTAGTATCTGAAATTACCGAATCTAATGGCTCCAGTTCCATGGCGTCGGTTTGTGGTACCAGTCTGTCGCTGATGGATGCCGGAGTGTGCATTACCGCACCGGTAGCGGGAATTGCGATGGGTCTGATAAAAGAAGGTGACAAATTTGTGGTTCTGTCCGACATCATGGGCGATGAGGATCATCTGGGTGATATGGATTTCAAGGTAGCGGGTACCGGCAAAGGTATAACTGCGCTGCAGATGGATATCAAGATTGACGGTATTACCAAAGAAATTATGGAAGTTGCATTGGCGCAGGCAAATGAAGGGCGTATGCATATTCTTGGTAAAATGAACGAGGTTATTGCCGAACCACGCCCCGAAATGTCTGAACATGCGCCACGCATCACCACTATCAAGATTCACCCTGACAAGATTCGTGATGTGATTGGTAAGGGTGGAGCAACCATTCGCGCCATCACTGCAGAAACCGGCGCTACTATAGACATTGATGACGATGGCACAGTCAAAATTTTCTCCGTGGACAAAGCTGCCAGCGAAGATGCACGCAAACGCGTAGAACAAATCACAGCGGATATTGAAGTTGGTGTGATCTATGAAGGGCGCGTGCAAAAACTCATGGATTTCGGTGCTTTCGTGAATATTCTTCCCGGCAAGGACGGTCTGGTACATATTTCACAAATAAGTGAAGAACGGGTTGAGAATGTCAGTGATAAGCTGAGCGAAGGTGACATGGTCAAAGTCAAAGTACTGGAAGTAGACAGGCAGGGTCGCGTTCGTCTAAGTATGAAGGCAGTCGCCGAAGGCTGATCCAACTCAATATTAATTAATTTTAAAAGGGGCCTCAGGCCCTTTTTTTATTTACATGGACGTAATGTCAGGAATTTTGTTCCCGACAGTTCCTAAGCGCTTACATCCATGTAAGCGATGTCGGTTTTGCAGGACGTTTACAGGGAGGTGAACGGTTGAAATCGTCTGGAACACGATTTCCAGCAAAATCCGACGATTACTTATAATCTAACCCCTTTCTTCTTTTCTTGCGTTTCATTCAATACAGGCATCGTGCCTTCCGAAATCCATTTACACGCAGGAGAGTTGACATGAAAGTTTTCAATAGAAGAACCATTGCCATCGCCATCGCCGTATTTGTCGTTGGTTGTGCACAAAATGATGAACAGGCACAACAAGATACACGACCTTTAACATCAACGGAGGAGGTTGTGTTCGAGCAAGAGAAAGATATTCCCGAGGACCGCATCGCTCCGAAGGAGAATTTCCTTCGGCAAGAAGTTGTTAATAACCCGGGCAAACAATCTGGTGTCAAAACTAAAGACTATTTGAGGGAAAGAAAAAAACGGGAAGTCCATGCATTGGTTGGTCGACAAGATGCCTTGATGAAATCTATTTCACCGAGTAGTGCCCTGGGTTTCCTATCGATGAATGACATTCGCGTGGCATCCGAACCGCTCAACCGCGAAAACTATGTACATTACGAGGACAATGCAATCAAACGCGTAATGGAGCATCCCGTTTCTACTTTCAGTATTGATGTAGATACCGGCTCTTATGCGAATGTTCGGCGAATGTTGAAGGCTGGAAAACTGCCCGCCCACAATGCAGTGCGAACGGAAGAGCTCATTAATTATTTTTCCTATCAATATCCGGTCCGTGC
>JAPUGI010000143.1 GCA_027292925.1 Gammaproteobacteria bacterium | reverse complement strand
GCTCCGCGCCAGGGTCCATCCCACTGTCTGCTGAATTGGCGCTCCGGAAGAACAGTACCATCCAATACGGTGCCGCCCAGGTTGATGCCAAACCAGTAGCCGTAAAGTCCCTGGCCGGATGAATCCAGAGTGAGGGAAATATCGTCTCTTAAAATGAACTGATCACGCGAGCTCAATCGTGAAATAAGGGTGTCTTGTTCCTGCTCATTCCAGACACCAACGTAGAGACCCTTGGAGGTGTAGAAGTATCTAATCTGCGTTTCGAGCGGCGCATCCTGCAAGGTGTCGGGTTCGATGATCGCTAGATTGTCGTAGTAAGGGATTGTTTCCCAGAGCGCCTCGTCCAGCACACCATCGATTTTCATCTTGATGTCGGTTTCTTCTAATTTGGGAATACGCAGTGGTTCCGTCGTTGCATCCACAGCGAATGAATGCAAAGAGTAGCCAGCTACCAGGCTGCCAACTAGTAGTGCGGTTGGAAATTTTATAAACGACAAATTATATCCACAATCAGGCTAAATGCCTGATACATCATATTCAGAAATTTGCAGGGAGTTACCCTACACGGCATAACTTCCCACTGCTATGCGCTTATGTTTATTATCCGCTTTGGTTTATTACGGTCGAACCCGACTAGCCTCTGGCGAGCCTGGTGGCAGGTGCCTGAAAGGCTCCGATTTTACTTAAAAAGAAGGCTATAAACTATTGAAATACAAGGAATTCATACAGGATTTATCCCAGATTGCTGGTTTGAAGGTGATCAACACGATCGCCCGTTCTGCCGACTATGTGCTGCGAGAGCGCAGTTATGGAAACAACCCGCGTCATCGATATGATTGTTATCTGCACAAAATCAATATTGGCAATCGACCTAAGATTATATTTTTGTACGGGGGTAATTGGCGAAGTGGTGCTCGCAGGGACTATCGTTTCGTGGCGGATTCGTTTTGTTCCCTGGGGTTTGATGTATTTATCCCGGACTACCGGTTGTATCCGGAAGTGCGTTTTGGCCAGATTCTTGGGGATATCCGGGTTGCTGTTGATGACATCATGGCCAGCATCACCGATGGTCCGATTTTTTTAGTAGGGCATTCAGCCGGTGCGCAGTTGGGCGCACTGCTTACCCTGAATGAGCGCTTACTACAATCGCCCCAGAGAATAACCGGGTTTGTCGGTATGGCTGGTCCATATGATTTATTTCCATATACTGAAGACTTTCATTGGGAACTGTTTGCGCCTGCAGAAAAATATCCGGAATCCCAGCCGGTAAATTTTGTTCGCCCGGATGCGCCACCTTTATACCTGTTACATGGTAAAGAAGATAAACGGGTGCGCCGTGGCCACTCGAAGAGCCTCATGGAAAAGCAACGGGACGCGGGGGGAGAGGCTAGCAGGAAAGTATATAACGGCATGGGCCATACCGATATTATTGTGTCATTGTCGCGAATTTACCGTGGCAAGAGTGAGGTCCTTCGGGATATTAATCATTTCATCTCGGCAACTGAGGAAACCACGAAGGGTGTATAGTCAAATTTTAATCAGACATGTTTTGGAGAAGGAGGAAGCTGATGGCTTTAAGCGAATCGAGTACTGACGAATTGTTGGTGGAACAAAAAGGCAGGATAGCCGTATTTACGCTTAATCGACCAGATCGGTTAAATGCAATTAGCCGCGATATGTTGAGTGAACTTTCTGCGAAGATGGTTGAAGCGAATAGGGATCCCGAGATTCGCTGCATCGTTTTAACCGGTGCTGGCAGAGGTTTTTGTTCCGGGCTCGACCTGGTTGAAGTTGGCCAGGGTGGTATCGGCAGTGGAGATTCAAAAGGCAGTAATCGGCCGAAGCAATTATTTGACCTGCGTGATGCGCCGATTAATGTCATGTGGAATATCGACACGCCTATTATTTGCGCACTGAATGGAGCTGCCGCGGGATACGGCATGGACATAACCCTTCTCTGCGACATACGCATCGCAGCTGAATCCGCAAAAATGGCAGCCATCACCGCGAAGCGAAACGTGGTTCCTGAAAGCGGGGGGACCTGGCTGCTACCAAGGTTGATCGGCTGGGCCAAGGCTGCTGAACTTTACTATCGGGGTCGCACCATCGATGCTGCAGAAAGCCTGGAGATGGGCCTGGTTAATACAGTTGTTCCTGATGATCAGCTTATGGACACCGCCATGCAATGGGCTGAAGAAATTGCAGACAACGCACCGATGGCGGTGCAGACCACCAAGCGTATGATGCGGATGGGTCTTGAAGAATCCTACGATACTGCCGTCGATCATCTTATGGTCCACCTCGGATCAATGTTCCAGAGTGAAGATTTCAAGGAAGGGGTAGAAGCGTTTCTCGAACGTCGTAAACCGGAGTTTACGGGGAGGTAGCCCTGAGTTGTTCCTGTAAACAGCCATGAGCTGTTCCTATAAAGAGCCCTAAATGATCGAGACCTTGCAAATTGAAGTTTCGAGGCAGGGTCTGCATGACATTACTGCTGAGGTATCAGACTGGGTTGAAAAAGTGAACTCAGAAGAAGGTTTGTGCACTTTATTTATCCAACATACCTCCGCCAGTCTGCTGATTCAGGAAAATTATGACCCTTCGGCAAAGCATGATCTTGAAGTCTGGCTGAACCGATTGGTGCCTGAACATGATTCACTCTACACGCATACGCTGGAAGGCGCAGATGATATGCCTGCACATATCAAGTCCGCATTGACGGCAACCAGTCTGTCAATTCCTGTCGTAAAAGGCAGGTTGGCCCTCGGAACCTGGCAGGGGATCTATCTGTGGGAGCATCGCCACTCTGTGGCCAGGCGCCACGTACTTATGC
>JAPUGI010000142.1 GCA_027292925.1 Gammaproteobacteria bacterium | reverse complement strand
CGCATCGAGTAGTTTTTGCATTTCAATCGGGAACTGGTCAGCCAAATCCCAAATATCGGGCATGTTTTCGCGGCAGCCAACCAGGCCAACATTCAACGTATCCACATAACTCCAGCAGGTGATGTTAAGGCCCATATCTTCCGCCAGCGGCCCCATCGACCTGACCGCAACAATTTTCGAGCCGTTTGACCACAGTTGTTTTCCCGGCCCTTTAACATTCGAAAGAATGACATTGAAAGCCGGGTTAGGCGAAAGCTTATCCGCCATGCCCTTGAACAGCCCGATATAACTGGACCACACGGTACGATAAGCCATCCAGTCCATATTGAGCTCGCGATCACAAGCCTCATTGTGCTCACGCGCTGCCTCCGTATTACGGGACACCTGTTGTAGCCGCTCGATCGGGTCATCTAGGTCGCTGGCGATTGAAAGAAACCAGCTGCCAACCCGGTTACCATAACCTTCAAACTGTGCTCCTCGTAACGACACTGGTACATTGCAGGTTAAGGATTTGTCAGGCAGCTCTCCGCGATCGCCCAGATAAGTACGCAGGGCGCCGGAAGCAACGGCAATAAATACGTCATTGAGTGTACCGCCGACGGCATTTTTCACCTCTTTCAAATCCGCCACACTCAAATCGACGCTCGCATACCAACGATGTGGTGTGAGCTTTTGATTAAAGCGCGTGGGTGGTCCGCTAAAGGCGCTGGCATAACCTGGCTTGGACAGTATCTTGCGCCAAAGCACTTTGCCTATGTAACGCAGGGTACGTAACACCATGCGAGGAAAGCCCTTGATCAAGGCAATATCATCTGCCGAGGCCTCCTTAAACAAATCCCAGCTACTGGGAATCGGCTCGGCAAGATCGTACTCATGGGGCGGAAAATCCGGAACGGGGTCAGGTGTTTCCTGGAATGAATCAATCAGAACCTTGGCACTGACACGACCATCAGCCAGGGCATGGTGCAGTTTGGTCACCAGAGCAATATGCCCGTGCTCCAAACCTTCAACAAACCAGATCTGCCATAGGGGCCGGTCACGCTCTAACGTTGTACTGGCTATTTCGGAGACTACCTCAGCCAACTCCCGTTCACCACCGGGGCTGGGCACAGCCGCCCTGCGCACATGGTAATTAATATCGAGTTCCGGATCATAGTACCAGCGCGGCAAACCGACATTAAGGGGTACATTAACGAGCCGCCAGTGAAATGGTGGAATGATGGAAATACCATGTGCAAATGACTGCTTAAAGGTTTCATAGTTGAGTTCCGGCTTATCGTGCGCGGAGGACGGATCGAGAATCGCAAGTTTGATCGTGTGGTTATGTTGTATCCTCGTTTCCCGATGAATATGAAACGCGTCCAGACCGGATAAGGATAGCATCGACTAAATACCTACCTGTGAATAACTGGGTTTTAAGGTGATACAGCGTACTTTAAGTGTAAGAAAAGCGAACGGGGAGCAGGTCAAAACAATACCCATTCCTATAGATGACTGCGGCACTGACAAATTAACGTACGCACCATCTGCAAAAAGTTTATATTCCGGGCTCATACCAAATTGCCGAGCTCACTGCTCGTTCTTGTATGGTAGTTGGTTTCGGTGCCTCCACCCCCAGAGCCTTCGCGTCGTAGGTGGAATAACGTGGGGTAGGAATTTCAATAACCCGCGCATAGTAAAAGGCATGTAGTTCAGGGTTAAAGTCCGGGTCTTCCCAAACGGTAGCTAACTGTGTTGCGCCTATGGTATTAGCGTATGTTGCTTCAGTCACATTGACGGTATTTCCTATCGCTGGTAGCAGTCCCGTGACGGGATCGATGTCGCGATTGCCTGCGCCCGCGATATCAAAAATCTTTTCATGGCTGTTGCCTTCGGTATCTACCCAGCCCTTGATGATCTGCAGTCTATCCAAATTAGCGCCTATAGGATCTTTCGCGGCCAGTACAACAAAGCTGGGGGCTTTTTGTTGCCCGGGGCCAGCCAGTTTTCCGCCCATGGGTACGCCGCTGGCATAAGCCTGCTCAAGCCAGTCGGGGGCATTCAGGAGACTTCGATCAAAGTTCCAACCGCCGAAGAAGCGCAAGGTCATCCTCGGTCCGGTGGTAGCGTAGGTCTCTTTACGCCGCAGGGCATCGTAAATGGAATCGCGGGTATTTTCCTGAGCCCAGACTGCGGCCAACCCCTGAGATCCCCACTGCCCGGTCCGGCGCACGCTGTCGGGCAATAAGAATACTTTGCCCAGGCGCTGCCCGGCTGAACCATCCATCAGGGGCTGCTTGCCGTGATAGTTATCTTCCTCATCCGCCATTGTGCCATTGTGGCTGTCACTACTGCCGATCACCCCAAATCGATAGGGATTGAATCCCTGCTTATGGATGTATTCCAATCCGGTACGCAGGGCATCCCGGGCGTAACTGCCGGGAACCTTGCCTGTATCCCCGGCGGCATTGAAGATGGAGGTGAACAGTTCGTGTGATGCGAAGGGATCATCCGGCGAGAGCTCAGGATGCGTTTCGGAGGAGCCTTTGACCTGAAAGATCTCACTGAGAGGCTCGTTGGCCATGCGACGCGCAGCGTATTGAGCGTCCAGCTCATTGCCGTTATAGGTTTGGCGATCATACATTAGGCCATTACTGGCGTTGCCGTTATGGGAAATGGCCAGGTTTTCATTGCCTCTTGCGCGCTCTCTTTCAAGCACCGTCCACAGGTCTTCCGGGTTTTCAGAATCAACCGCGGAGAAGGGTATTTTAATGACATTCGAGTCCCTGAAAATCACGTTGCGGTGCAGATTCTGACCACCGGGCATGGAAGTGTATTCATAGGCGATAAATGCCGTAAAGCGCCCCGGTTCATTGTGAGCTTCCGCGGCATCAATCGTCTTCTGCCAGGCGGTAGCGGATACCGCACTCAATCCCTCGATGTCTCCGTAGGCCTCACCTGGCCGTTCGTTTTTAGCCGTCAACATGTTGTGGAGCCAATGCCAAGTTATTTTCAATGGGCTGCCTGACGCCAGAATCTCTGGCAGTGGACTGTATTCGGCATCTTCACCGGCCAGATGCCGAGGCGCACCCAAATACTCCGCATGGTCGGTAACCGCCGCGAAATCTATGGCTCGTTTGGCACGTACCGCATAACCGGCACCGTGGGAAATGGTGCCGCCTTTGAAGTAACGATAAGCATCGTCTGGCATGATTCTCACGCCCATACCATAGGAATCGTAAGACAGGCTGGTGTGCACATGCAGATCTCCCCAGAGCAAATTGCGGGTGTCGCTATGCTCAACAACGGCCTTCACCGGTGGCGGCTCGGGATTCTGTAAATCCAGCGTCGATTTAAGGGTTGGATCTTCTACACGCCCACAGGCAGATAACGTGAGTACAGCGAGAAGGGTAAATGCCCCCGCTAGCTCCTTGTTAAGCCATTGGTGGTCGTTCTTTAACATTGAAGCGATCGGGATAGTGTTATTCATTGAATTAGTAGAAAATTATTAGTGTTCATGATTTGACAAACCGTTGATCCAATCCAAAGTCTCCGGCCATAACCGGCTGGCGCCTTCTTCGGCTGTCGACATAAACAGCCTTTGTATCGGAGCACCGAGCTTCAGTAGCGGTTGACGGCTAAGCTTTCTTCGTATTTCCGACATGCTGTGGCTGTGCAGCCTTATCCCACGCTAGTTTCAACTTTCCAGATTCCATCTTGGCGCTTCTTTTTACAATAAGGTGTATTGGTACAAATTTCAGTTTTTGTTGTTTAACATCCCGCCAGGTTTTGGTTAGTTTTGAACCTAGTTTATGGGGCTCCACTTCCCAGTCTTCGAGCATAGTAAAAAAGGCTGCGTCCCTAATTTTTTGCGCGGTGAATGGCGACTTTACTTTCAGCGCGGTCGTGACTTTAATGACGTATTTGTCCTCATTACTTTCTGAAGCATGCAACTCCAATAGCGACACGCCAGATTTTCCACGGCAATAAAAACTGCGTCCAGGGTCTATCACGCCACAATCAATGCTTGAAGGATAATAGTCCTGGATGCGTTCTGGTGTCAGAATAAACGCTTTGACTTGCTCAGGAGAAGCGCGTAGCAAAATAACTTCCTGGTGAACAAGAGAGGATTTAGTTGGGGGCATAGAGATAGCCTCTTCGGGGACCGATAACTGCTAATTCATGACGACTTGAGGTTTGGCTGATTATGAAGCCTCGGTAGTGGGCCTGGCCAAGGGCGCAACAAACAACCTGGTCATCAAATTTGGCATGAGTCGATACAGACACAGGGTAATCCTGTTGATTCTGGGAAATATGATTGATCGATTGTTGTCGATGATGCCATGCAAAATAGCCTCTGCGGCATCACGCGCGGAGATGGGTTTCAAGCCGGTGTTTTCCATACTGTTTTTGAGATTATAATCCTTAACATTCACTGCGCTCTCCCACATGTCTGATTTCACCATGCCGGGCAAGACTGCGCTTACCTTAACGCCGTAGTGTGCTGCTTCTTCGCGCAGGGAGTGCGAAAGACCAAGTACTGCGTGTTTTATCCCTGAATACATCGACTGGTTTGGCACAGGCATCGCACCGCCCGAAGAAGAGACATTGACTATGTGGCCATACCCCTGTTTGATCATCTGCGTATAGGCAAGTTTTGTACCGTAAATAACACTCCAAAAATTTATATTGGTGATTTTTTCTAGATCTGTCATTGGCGTATCATTGAAATCCCCAGCCAAACCGATACCGGCATTATTAATAATGATATCTAGATGATCGTGATCAGCCAGCACTTGATCGATCACCTGTTGGAAATCCTGCTGTTGAGTGACATTCAGTTTTACTGGAATGATTGTTGGAACCGAATCTGCCAATGCTTTCAGCCCTGCCTCATTGATATCTGCGGCATAAACAATCGCTCCCTGTTCGACGAGCGCTTCGACAATACCCCGGCCGAGACCTGCAGCGCCCCCTGTGACAATGACCGTCTTGTTTTCAAATCCGGATATTTTTTTCATACTGTTACCAGTTGGTTGGTGGTGGGAAATCGGGGATCCATTTTGAGGAAATCAATTCTCTTCGGCCCTTGGTAAGCCGTTGATCCAATCCAGGGTCTCCCGCCACAAGCGGCTGGCTGCCTCCTCATCTTTACTTTCAGCAGATGCTTCACAAATTTCGCAATTAAAGTAATAGTGACAACCCTCGGCCTGTGGCGATGTCGCACAGTGGAGTTGGGTCTGGGCACCTTCCTCTGGTGTCGACATGAGGAGTTTCTCTATAGGCGCACCGAGCTTGCGAAGAAAACCAATAATTGGGCTCCCTTCAAAGCCCTTGGTCGCCACATCAGTATACGTGCCGCTAGCGCCTCCGGGGTGCAGGCAGTAACTCTGCAAGTTGTGTTGCTTAGCGAAGCGTCGGTCTAATTCGTGACTAAAATGGATCATAGCCAGCTTGGACAGACCATAGAATTTCCAGGATTCGTAAGGGGTATTCGGATCAAACAGCGCCTGGTTGCTGCCTTTGCTATGTATTTGCGATACAACGTTGACGATACGCGCATCGCCCTGGCTGTCGCCGGTCTTCTGTAACAATGGAAGCAGCTTATGTATCAGGTGTGCAGTGCCGAGATAATTGGTACGCCACTGTATTTCGTGACCATCCTCGGTGAGCTTTGGCTCCTTCCATTTCGACATTAAATCCAGGTGGACACCGGCATTGTTAACCAGGATATCCAAGCGCTGGCCGTAATGATCCAGATACCATTGCGCAAAGGCATCGACGGATTCAGCGCCACATAAGTCCAACTCGTGGCCGTCAATCTGTGCGTTGATGTTTTCTTCAGCAAGCTCGCCTTTCAACGCTTTTACGATGGATGCTGTATTGCCACGCGTCGTAACAATAACAACAGCGCCCCAGCGGGCCAGCGTTTTAGCTGTTTCAAAGCCCAGGGAGCCGCTGCCTGTCCCGGTAACTATCGCATGCTTGCCGGTTAAGTCAGTCGTCGGCGCATAAGGCGTTTTTACAAAAAAATTGCGAATGAATTGTCGGATAGTCATCACTGTTACCTAGATAGAAATTTGTTACTTCAATTTATTGCAGTAAGTGCCTGTAGGTTAGTTAGCGGTACCGTTCAAAATCATATCCGCCGCCTTTGCGCCGATCATAATACAGGCATGGTTGGTGTTACCGTGCATAGGCAGAGGCATCACCGAGGCGTCTGCCACCCGCAGGTTTTTTACGCCCTTAACGCGTAATTGGGGATCAACCACAGTGTGTGAATCTTCAGGATTACCCATGCAGCAGGTGCCACCATAGTGGTAATCCGTATCGACCTGACCGCGAA
>JAPUGI010000141.1 GCA_027292925.1 Gammaproteobacteria bacterium | reverse complement strand
CGGCATCTATGGAATTCACCACGAGTTCACCAGCACCTAATTCCTCTCCTTTTAACGCCCACACAAGCGCATCAATCCCCATGGGAGTTCGTCCCCCGTTGATAACCACTTCATAGCCACTGGGAAATTCACGGCTTGTTCCAACCTTGAGGATATCCATGGACAACACCGTGTTCTGCGTACCAATAGCACGGGCGCATTCCGCGATGAGTTCTGGCCTTTTTACGGCCGCGGAATTCACATTGATCTTTTCAGCCCCTGCCCACAACAGTCGGCTGGCATCATCGACGGACCTGACGCCGCCGCCTACAGATAGAGGGACAAACACCTGCTGCGCAACCTGGCTAACCACATCGAGCATGATGTTTCGATCTTCACTGGAAGCAGTGATGTCATAGAAAACCAACTCGTCCAGGCCATCATTATAATATTCCCTGGCTTTGGCGACAGGATCGCCAATGTCTTTTGTATCGACGAAGCGTACACTCTTGGCGAGCTTGCCATCGCGAACATCAAGACAGGCGATAATGCGTTTGCTTAACATGGGGAGCCCTGCCAATGGGCGAATTCAGCCAGCAGTTTTAAACCAATTTCACCGCTTTTCTCCAGGTGGAACTGGGTGGAAAAAAAATTATCTTTAGCGATAACACTGGCGAACTTTTTATCACCATACTGCGTCGTGCCGTAGATCTCGGTCGAATTTTCAGGATGGGCAAAATAGCTGTGTACGAAATAGAATTCATCGCCTGATTCGATGTTTTTTAACATTGGATGAGACTGCAGGACTACTACCTCATTCCAGCCAATATGGGGCACCTTAAGTGATCCGTCTGCGAAATCGAATCTCTCACAAGCACCACGAACCAGACCCAAACAGTCCTTGCTTCCCTCTTCGGTATATTCAAGCGCAATCTGCAGACCGAGGCAGATTCCCAGCAGCGGTTTCCCACTCTGGTAAAACTCCTTGAGTGCCTCATCCAGTCCTCGTTTATGCAATGTGTCAACTGCACTCACGGCAGAACCGACACCGGGGAAAATCACCTTGTCGGATTTGATGATGGCTTCAGGGTCTGCGGTAATTTCCGTGTCGATACCAACATGCTGGCAAGCACGTTGTACGCTTCTCAGGTTCCCGGCGTCATAGTCGATGATTGTTACCATTGTGCCCCCATTTTTTGAGCGCGCATTATAGGTTATTCGTCTCAGTAGCGCCTGAGCCTGAAGGAACAATTTTTAGTGACCCGCCAAGAAAAACGAGTTTCGGAGTACCAATTCTCAGCTTTCATCTGTACCATTGACGTACTACAGACATTGAGCATGCTGTGAAAATCAATATCGATAACTCCTCGCCGACTGCGGTATTCCAACAAATCATCGACTCGATTCATTTCGCGATCAATACGGGTGAATTAGCTTACGGGGAGAAGCTGCCCAGTATTCGCAAGCTCGCCAGCGAGAATGAAATTGCCACCAATACAGTCGCAAAGGCTTTCCGCCAATTGGAATTTCGTGGTCTCGTGACTGCAAAAGATAGATCAGGTTATGTGGTGACTGCCACCATGGGTGGGCGCTACAAGGAGCGCGGCGTGAGTACTGACAAGTCTGAGGTCCACAGTGTAGTGAACTGCCTTGATGCCGGTGTAATGCCTGGTGCATTTTGCAAGGTAACGGAGGATTACCTGAGCGGTGATCCCGAAAAATGCAATATCATCCATGCAGATGGCAGTGGCACCAAATCAATCATCGCCTACCTTCATTACAAGGAAACTGGTGATGCAAGCGTATTTCATGGCATCGCCCAGGATAGCATCGTCATGAACCTGGATGATTTACTCTGCGTCGGCGTGAACGGTCGCATCCTTATTTCAAACACCATTAACAGAAACGCTCTCAATTGTCCGGGAGAAGTAGTTGCCGCACTTATCGAAGGGAGCGAATCCTTCATCGCTCAACTCAGGGACCAGGGGGTCAACATTTATTCAGGAGGCGGCGAAACCGCAGATGTTGGCGACCTGACGGGATCCGTGGTGGTCGATTCCTGTGCCGTCGCTATCATGAAGAAAAAAGACATGGTGCGGAACGAAATTACGCCGGACCTGGCTATCGTGGGACTTGCATCTACAGGTCAATCCAATTATGAAACGAAGGAAAACAGCGGGATAGGCAGCAACGGTTTAACCAGCGCCCGCCATGACCTGTTGTCCGGCTACTATGCAGAGAAGTATCCCGAAACCTACGACAGTAATATTAAAAAGGACCTGGTCTATTGCGGCCCCTACAAACTCGGTGACGATCTCCCAGGCTCAAAATTTACCGTCGGCGAAGCCCTGCTCTGCCCTACCCGTAGTTACGCTCCGGTCATATACAAGCTGATCCAGGAAATGCCGCAAGAAATCAGGGGATTGATCCATTGCTCCGGAGGTGCACAAACCAAATGCTTGAAATTCGGACGGAACATTCACTTCGTCAAGCACGACCTGTTTGATACCCCGGCCGTTTTTTCGGCCATCCAGTCGGTATCCGGCACACGTTGGGAGGAAATGTACAAGGTTTTTAATATGGGCCACCGCATGGAAATTTTTGTACCTGGCCCGAGTGTCAACAAGGTCATTGAAATCGCCAGCGAATTTGGCATCGCGGCCAAGCAGGTCGGATTCACGGAGGCCGCAGAAACGAATCAGTTGACTTTGAACAACGATGCCGGTGATACCTTCCGCTACACCTGAGGGAAACTCTAACGATTGACGGTAGTAAAGGCGCACTTTCAGTACTATCCTACACAGTTCAATTTTTCACCGAATCGGTACCAGTATGCCGGGAGAACCAGATTTAGAAGAATGCCTGAAAATTCTTTGCGAGAAAGAAGGCTCCGACCTCTACTACAGTACTGGCGCTCCACCCAGCGCCAAATTCTACGGCACCCTTAACAAGCTCTCTGAGAGACCCATGAAACCAGGGGAGACGGTGGATATTGCCAATGTCCTCATGTCGGAGGAGCAACAGGCCCAGTTCCACAAAAGCCAGGAAATGAACCTCGCTATATCGAGAGAGGGTCTGGGACGATTCAGGGTCAATATTTTCCAACAGATGAATGAGGTCTCCCTGGTCATTCGCCGCCTCGGCGATACCTTACCAAACCACAAGGATCTGGGGTTACCACCGGTCCTGGTCAAACTCATCATGTCCAAATTAGGACTGATATTGTTCGTTGGTGGTACCGGTTCAGGCAAATCTACTTCAATGGCGGCTCTGATCGATTTCCGAAATATAAAGTCCACGGGGCATATCATTACGATCGAGGACCCCGTTGAATTTACGCATCCTCACAAAGGAAATATCGTGAACCAACGTGAAGTAGGCACTGATACCCATTCCTTCCATGATGCGCTGGCAAACACACTGCGTCAGGCTCCAGATGTAATCCTTATCGGCGAGATTCGACATATGGAAACGATGGAGCACGCCCTTGCATTCGCCGAAACCGGACACCTTTGCTTGTCCACCCTGCACGCTAACAACGCCAATCAGGCGCTGGGCAGGATTATCAACTTCTTCCCGGAAGAGCGCCACCAACAGCTGCTGTCTGATTTGGCCATCAACATGCGTGGCATTATCTCTCAACGCTTGATTCCAACGGTAGACGGAAAACGCGCAGCCGCCATCGAAATATTGCTGGGGACTCCTCGAGCCGCTGACCTGATCGCAAAGGGCGCAGTTGGCGATCTAAAAGAATTGATGGAGAAATCCGGCGAACAAGGAATGCAGACGTTCGATATGGCTCTATTCAAGTTATTTAAACAGGGCAAGATCACCCTCGAAGAAGCGCTGAAGAACGCGGACTCAAAAAACAATTTACGCCTGAGAATTACACTTGATAAGAAAAAACCCACGAGTGATAAGAAGCAAGAAGAAGGTGAGAAAAAACCAGCACCAAAAGCTGAAGCAAAAATCGAAGTAAAAGCTGAAGCAGAACCTGAAGTGAAGGAAGAGAAAAAAGAAGAAGCGGCTGCCGATGGCAGCTTGCAGGGACTCTCACTTGTCTCCATGGAAGACGACGAAGACGAGGACGAAGCTAACCCTTAAGTTTCCTTGCCAGGGATTGATAGAAGTTTGCGACCACCGGCAATGAATATGTCGATTTCCGGGCAACGAACCTGACAGGGCGGGTAAGACCCCTGCCACCAAGATTTATCAGACATTCGTCAGGTACTTTCAGGGTTTTGGCGACCCCGATGGGCACCATGCCATGTCCGAATCCGGCAATCGCCATTTGCGCCACACTGAAGAAGGATTCGAGGGATACTTCCCGGTGTATCCTAAGTCGCCGCACTTCATGCTTGAAAGACCGCCATGCGCCTGAGTAATCTTCGATTGTTATCACTCCCAGTTCTCCTTTCCTTGGGAACGCTATCTTTTTGCAACCTGAGGGAATGATGACCATTGGTTCCTGTGTCAGTACTTCTGATTGTAAATCTGTATCAAGGTCATCAGAACCCGTACATACACCAACCATAAATTCTCCCGAGCGGATCCTGTCCAATACGACAGGTGTTCTATGGGTGTGAAACACAAAGGTGACGTCCGGCATTTCCAGTTTACAGTTGAAAAATACCTCCGGTCCCCAGGAAGAGAGGATTGCATCGGAAACGCCTATGACCAGTTCACCACTCCCGCTTGCGGTATCGTCAATAAACATGTCACGAAGTTCGGACAATATCGGGGATATCTTGTCTACCAGCCGTTGTCCGTGCTGCGTCAACTCTACTCGCCTTCCCTTTTTCTGGACCAGTTTTCGATCGTAATATTTTTCCAGCGCGGAAATTCGCTTGCTTACCGCGGATTGGGAAACGCGAAGATCAGTACTGGCTTCCATCATCGTACCGGTCCTGGATAGTGCCAGCAGGGTTTCAAGGTTTTCAATCATCGGTAACTCATTCTATTGTGTGCACGCTCGTATTGTTATTTGTTCCCCGAGATTGTTCGGGTATCGGAAAAAGTTACTTACCTATTCCAAATAGACAAGTATTCTATTCCAACTATTCTCTTTTCTCATCCATTGATATCACAGACAATCGCCAAATCCTCAGAATCTGATCCGCCATGACCTACATCATTCT
>JAPUGI010000140.1 GCA_027292925.1 Gammaproteobacteria bacterium | reverse complement strand
ACTTTTTTATGTCAGAGACGATGAGTATTCAGGACATTATCGAAAATAAACTGGCGACCGGGCTTAATCCCTTGCATCTACAGGTCGTAAACGAAAGCAGTAATCATAATGTGCCTCCCGGTTCTGAGTCACATTTCAAAGTCATATTGGTGGCTGAAGATTTTGAGGGAGATCGTCTACTGCAAAGACACAGACGGGTAAATCGTATTTTGGCGGATGAACTGGAACACCATATTCATGCCCTTGCGCTTCACACATATACGGCGAAGGAGTGGAAGGAGAAACATGGCGACGCACCTATGTCTCCCCCATGCCACGGTGGAAGTGCGAAACAGCAGTGAAAGGTCCCCTGACCCGAAAGATCTCCGCATCGGGTGCTGATTCCTGCTATGTGCGGCAGGTAGACATCGCCAATCAGGAACTTGAAATACTGATAAAACGAAGCCGTCGCAAAACAATGGTATTGTACGTGTCTCCCAACATGCCAGTTGAGTTGCGCGTGCCGATGAAATGTCCCTGGCTCGAGATCGATGCTTTCCTGGAGTCGAGGTTGCGCTGGATCGAACAAGCTCGCAAAGAACTGGCCAATGTTCCGGTTGTGGAAAAACCGCGGTTTGTTGATGGGTCTGTTCACCGTTATCTCGGTTCCGACTACCCGTTAGTGCTTATTCGTGGGAAACCGAACCTCGTAGAACAGATTCGGGATGCCATTGTTGTGCGTTGTACTAAACCGGAAAGTGAATCGCTGGTAGCCCGTCACATAAACCAGTGGTACCGCTCGCAGGCGAATGAACTATTCCCCACTCGAATCGAGAATTGTTTGAAGTTGTTCAGCCAGCCGATTCCTTACAGGAAAATGACAACGCGCAAGATGAAAGCTCGCTGGGGTAGTTGCTCACGAGATGGTGAAATATGCCTGAATTCGATGCTGGTACAAATGCCCACTGCCGCCATCGACTTTGTAATCGCGCATGAATTGTGTCATTTGCGCCATTTTGCCCACAACAAATCGTTTTATCGGTTGCTATCTTCTGTGATGCCGGATTGGAGGGAACACGAGAAATTACTAGGATGAATCATCAGAAGTCAGCATTTCCTCTATTTGGGGCCACAGGTCATTTAATAACAATCTCTGGGCTTCCGGTGTCGGATGTATGCCGTCTCGTTGCAACAAAGCATCGCCTGTGGTTACTCCTTGAAGCAGAAATGGCAAAAACGGCACGTTGAACTTAGCGGCCACCTGGACGAACAACTGTTCAAAGGCTCTGGTATAACGGCGGCCGTAGTTAGGCGGTAACACCATACCAACCAATAGGACATTAGAACCGGATAGCAGGATGGCATTAATCATACCCGACAGGTTCTTGCGAATCTTGTCGATAGGGTAACCGCGAAGCCCGTCGTTGCCGCCAAGTTCGAGCACAACCAGGTCGGGTTGGTGAATTTGAAGTGTTTTAGGTAACCTAACCACGCCGCCGCCAGTGGTTTCCCCGCTGACGCTGGCATTGATAACTTGATAGTCCAGTTCTTGTGTGGCAAGCCGCTCGGTCAATAGATGTACCCAGCCTTGTTCCTGGTCCATTCCATACGCAGCGCTGATACTGTCACCGAAAACCAGTATTGTGCCAGTCTTTGCAGACGGTTCGGCATGGCTGTAGTCGGGACACAGGAGTGCGAGTATTAATATTTGAGATGTAAAGGTTGTATAAAGATTGGAAAGCATGATTAAAACTGTTGGCCTTGGGAAAACTGTTAGCACTTCTGAGGGACAACTAACCATATTGAAAGGGATTGACCTGGAAATCAAGAAATCTGAATCGGTGGCGATTGTCGGCGCGTCAGGTTCAGGTAAAACAACCCTGCTAAGTCTGCTCGCGGGACTGGATACACCCACCCGTGGTGACATCTTCCTGGGGGAATACGAACTAACTGCTTTGGATGAAGAGCAGCGTGCAAAGGTTCGAGGGCAGATGGTGGGTTTTGTATTCCAGAATTTTCAGTTGTTGACCAGCCTTACCGCCATTGAAAATGTCATGTTACCTTCAGAGTTGAAAGGCGATTCGCGAGCCCAGGAAAAAGCCAGTGACGTGCTGCAACGGGTAGGATTGGGACACCGTTTCAATCATTATCCGGGTCAATTGTCCGGGGGTGAACAGCAAAGAGTCGCTATCGCGCGTGCGTTCGCCTCCAATGCTGAAGTGTTATTTGCAGATGAACCGACAGGCAATCTGGATACTGGTACCGGTGCGCATATCATTGATCTGATTTTCGAACTAAATGAAGAGTTTGGCACAACACTTGTGTTGGTTACCCATGACGTGAGACTTGCCGACCGGTGTACGCGATCCATCAAAATAGATTCCGGGGAACTTAAGTAGTATGCATTTCTCCCTTGCTCTTAAACTTCTGTGGCGAGACTGGCGGGCTGGTGAGCTAACGTTACTCTTGGTCTCCCTGATCATAGCAGTGAGCACGGTAACAACAATCACACTATTTGTTGATCGATTGCAACAGGCACTGCTTAAAGAATCTGCAACCTTTCTTGCAGCTGACAGGGTTGTGGCGAGTTCAGATCCATTGGCTGATGAAATTCTGGCCAGGGCGAGAGAACTCGGTTTGGAGCAGGCTGAAACGTTAAGCTTTTTGTCAATGGTGTTTTCTAACGATCGTGCGCAGTTTACAGCGGTGAAAGCGGTAAACGATAAATATCCACTGCGGGGGAAGCTGATTGTTTCAGACGCACCTTTTGTGCGAGGGACTCCCGTTGAATCTGGACCTCCACCGGGTGAAGTCTGGTTAGAAAGCAGGTTGCTACCGTCTCTTGGAGTTAAGAAGGGCGACATTCTAGATATCGGTGTTGCCAGTTTTCCCATTGGCAATGTGCTGGTAAAGGAGCCGGACCGGGGCAGTGGATTCAATAGTGTAGGACCACGCGTGATGATGAATCTGGTTGATGTTCCTGCAACAGAAGTCGTGCAGCCGGGCAGCAGGCTGACCTATCGCTATTTGTTTGCCGGGGATGTTGCCGCATTGGATGAATTTGAAGCCTGGGCTAAACCAAAGCTTGGCGTAGAAGCGAGGATGTTTGGCGTAAAGGAAGGCGCCGCAGGTATTGGTGATGCCCTGGACAGGGCGGAACGATTTCTGCTGCTTGGTGGATTGCTGGGCGTCATTCTTGCCGGTGTTGCCATTGCCCTTGCCGCACAGAGATATTCATTGCGTCACTATGACCATGTTGCGATTTTGAAAACCCTGGGTGCGACCCCCAATGGGATTGATACTATTTTCGTTGTTATGTTCCTTACCCTTGGTGCCCTGTCCACCATCGTTGGCAGCGGCATCGGTTTTGTTGTTCAGATGGCTGCAGTACAAATACTGGAACCACTTATCCCCATTGAACTACCTAATCCTGGCTTGCGGCCTGTGGGTCTTGGGTTAGTCACCGGGTTCATCTGCCTGCTTTCATTTGCCTTGCCTCCTCTGTTAAAGCTACGAGCAATAGTGCCGGTCAGGGTTATCCGGCGCGATCTTGGGGAAGCTGGTATTGCTGATCGAATGACATATTCATTCGCGTTTATCGGCATAATCGGATTAATGTGGTGGTATAGCCAGGATCTCTGGTTAACGATGTTGATATTTTCCGGTGGAGCCGTGGCGGCACTGGTGATGTCAGTAGTAGCCTATGGACTCCTGCATTCAGGCAGGATATTTGGTATGCAGGCAGGCAGTACCTGGCGGCTGGCACTGGCTGGCATGCAAAGGCGGGGACAAGAAAACACCATGCAGATCCTGGTGTTTGGACTTGCCATTATGTTGCTCTTAATCCTCTACCTGGTGAGAACGGCGCTTGTTGAAGAGTGGCGAGCACAGATTCCGGAAAATGCACCGAATCATTTTGCGATCAATATTTCACCAGAAGACGTTGATCCCATAGGACAGTTGTTTCGTGAAAATGGTGTAGCCTCCCAACCTCTTTATCCGATGATCCGTGGAAGAATCACATCTGTGAATGGCCAGCTTTCAAAGGAGCGAGACGAGCAAAGAGAAGCTGTCTCAGACGATGGTGGACCAAGGGCAAGCTCAGGCCGTAACCTGACCTGGACTGCACATATTCCGGATGACAACCGGATTATAGCTGGTAAATGGTGGCCGGAAAATTATCGTGGCCCCACACAGGTTTCTCTGGAAAAAGATCTTGCCCAGACCAATCGCCTCAAAGTAGGGGACGATTTGGTGTTCACAATACAGGGCAGGGAACTTACCGCTATCGTTGCCAGCATACGCACAGTTTCCTGGGACAACATGCAGCCGAATTTCTACATCATATTCTCACCCGGGGCGCTTGAAGATTTCCCCTCCACCTACATGACCAGTTTCTTTCTGGATAAGCATGAAAAATTGTTTCTCAATACCCTGTTAAATCAGTATCCCACCATGACCGTCATAGAGGTCGACGCTCTAATAGAGCAGATACAAAGTATTATTTCCCAGGTAACACTGGCCATCGAACTGGTGCTGGGGCTGATTCTTATATCAGGCGGCCTGGTGTTGCTGGCTAGTATCCAGGCAAGTATGGATGAAAGATTCAAGCAGCACGCCATATTGAGAACGTTAGGTGCAAGCCAAAAACTGGTGTTGGGTAGCCTTGCCATAGAATTTTGTACATTGGGTTTTTTCGCAGGCGTGCTGGCCACGTTCGGGTCTGAAATTACGGTCTATGGACTTGAAACAGAAATATTCCAGTTGGAGTATGAGATCAATCCGGAGCTATGGGTGCTTGGGCCGGTAGTTGGCATGGTATTGATCGGCGTTGTTGGCACGCTGGCAACGCTGAAAGTGGTAAGAACCCCGCCAATAACTGTGTTACGTGAGTTGTCCTAGCCTAAATTACGGTGACCCGAACAATCTCGGGGTGATTTAAAAATAAGTGCGCAGTAGAGTGGTTAGGATTTCTTTCTGGACTGATTAATAAGCTCAGGGTTCCGGATACCAGGTGCCATCATCCTTTTTTCGAATCCAGGATTGTGAATACCAAAAATAACGTCCTGGCTGGTTGGAAGGCATGGTGCAGTTGTAACGAGACCGGCCCACAGGGACATCCGCTATTGGTAGTACCCGAAAGGTCTTTGCGTTGATGGCTTCGATATTCATTTTGCCACCGGGTCCATAACAGGTTAGCTCTGACGTTCTCCAGTTGCCTTCAGTAAAGTCGAGTTCAAGCATCGGTTTGAAGTTACCTGGTGCGAGCAATGACTCAATATTAATCGGGTGAATCGGCATGGCCAGTGTGTTGCTTTTTGTTCTGAAGGATTTTAAATCCGCATAGATACCGGCCATTGGAAAACGGGGAAGGGCAAGGAAGTTGGAATCTGCTCCCATGGCACCGCTTTGCTGGCCGAAACCGGTATAACCCAGGTCTGCAACTAGAGCGAGAATGTTCAGGCTGTATTCTCCGTATGGATAAGCGAATAATTTAGGTAATTCTCCCAGGTGTTTTTCGATTTCCAGCTGCGCACCGGTTATTTCATGACTAATTCTAAGCCGCCACTCTTCGTGGCTCTCCCCGTCGAGGAGGCGCAATAAGTGCAAATGTGATTGGGTGTGATTAGCAACCAGCGCGCCGTGTTCAGACATCTCAGCCAGTTGTTGCCAGTTGAGATATCGTCTCGAACTGCCAACCAGGTCTGTCGCTACGAATATCGTAAATGGAAGATTTTTTAGTCTGAGAAGAGGGTAGGCCTCGGTATAGATACTGACGTACGCATCATCAAAGGTAATCGCGATCACTTTACCGGGAAGCTCTTTTCCGTTTTTTAGAGCTTCATCGATTTCGTTCAGGGGCAGGATGTTGAAACTATTATCATCAAGATATTGCAGGTGTGCAGCAAAATTCGTTGGAGATATGCTCGTGATTGGTGGTGTCCCTAAATCGACATGGTGGTACTGCAGTACAACAGCAGAACCCCCTGCATTCGATGGTAGCGCATGTAGGGATAGCGCGAGAGAAAATGCGACAAAAATTTTATTTAGCTTGTGTCCAGATTCAGACATCGGGGGGGTTAGGCCTCGGCGTCCCCTTCCTTCGTACATGGTTTCTTTCATTATCTAACATTATCGGAGTGTAGTGATTACTAATCGAATTTATCGATTTCCGAACAGGAACTGACTAGCATGGAATTTTGATGGTTAGCTCGGCGATTGGTTCAGAGTTTCTCCGGCCCTATCGGTGAATGCTGCGCAATCACCTGCCAGGGCATGTTTGACTTTGTGAAGCCATACCTTGCCCTCTCGGTGTTTTGCTCGGTCCGACGCTTCGGCGCAAATCACCTGCCGGGGGGCATGTTTCACTTTGTGAAGCCATACCCTAGAATGTCGCGTTCAGTAAAACAGTGCGAAGACTATGCGATCCCAATTAGTACAGGAACTAAATAAGAAGCAGACCCGGGGAGTTATTGCAAAGGCACGCTGGCCCCTTTTTTAAGAGAACCTTCGGCAGGCTCAGGATGTTCTGTGTGCAGTTGTTCTATGGCGTGAACCAGGTTTGATAGCTCCTTGGAAAAAACTGTCTGAAGGGATTCATCTTCAAAGCTAGCATTGTGCAGAGAGTGCTCGAGATCCCTGGCGGTATCCATTAGGCTGGTGGCGCCAAAGCTTCCCGCGACACCAGCGATGTTGTGCATCAATCGCTCAGCTTTGTCGTATTCCTGTGTTGTGATGAGAGTGTTGAACTCGTCATCAGCATGTTGGTAGATATCAATAAAAGTCCCGGTGAGTCGATTTAGGAGTTCAAGGTCGCCATCATGGTTACGGAGTGCCTGGCCGAAGTCGATGCCGCGGATTTGTTCCCTTGGCAGTGAAGATTCGATATCTTCAGCCGGTTCCACTCCATCAATGGCGTTGAGAAGCCGTAGTAAATCCGTGAAATCAACCGGCTTGCTGAGGTAGTGGTCAAAACCGGCATCCATGGCCTGCGACACCTCTGTTTCCAATACACCGGCAGACAGGGCAATGACTGTTGAATTCTTCAGCTTTTCATTTGTGCGGATCAGATTGATAGCTTCCAGACCATCCATTACCGGCATTCTGATGTCCATTAACACAACAAAAAATTTGTCTGATTCAAGTTTCGCGATTGCTTCTGCGCCATCATTTGCCACGGTTACAGTAAACCCAGCTTTGCGCAGGACCTCTCTCGCCAGGTCCTGGCTGATGAGGTTATCTTCCACTAGTAGTATGGATTTTCCGAGGAGACTCGCGGACAAGGTTACCGGTACGTTTGCGCTGTCCACTGCAATCGGCGCTTCATCCCATTGCTCAACAATGACGGAAAAATGGAATTTACTACCTTGTCCTGGTTTGCTGGTAACGTGTATATGGCCGTCCATCATTTCCACAAGCCTGCGGCAGATAGAAAGACCGAGACCGGTTCCACTACTGGTGTTTGTGAATATACCTTGATTAAAGGATTCGAAGATTGTCTCCAATTGGGACTCCTCAATGCCGATGCCCGTATCACTTATAGTGAAATTGAAACATGTACGGCCATCATTAAATTTGAAAACTTCCAGTTCAACTTTGATTTCGCCTTTAAACGTGAATTTGAGCGCATTGCCTAAAAGATTGATGAGTACCTGTCCAATCCTGACCTTGTCGCCAATATAGCTACCATCTGCAAACTGACTCTCATCCGGCAAAATCAGTTCGAGCCCTTTTTCTTCTGCAGCCAGGGTAAAGAGATTCCGGAGGTCAGCAAACAGGGCTGGCAGCCGGAAAATGGACTTCTGCAGTTCCAATTTTCCAGATTCCACTTTCGAAATATCGAGGATATCGTTGATTACACATAACAGATGGTCAGAGGAATCCCTGATGGTTTGCAGGTAGTCTTTTTGTTTTGGTGTGAGGGTGGTATCAAGGGCGAGATCTGTATAGCCGATGATGGCATTCATTGGCGTACGAATTTCGTGGCTCATGTTCGCGAGGAACTGGCTTTTTGTTTTGGTTGCCGCTTCAGCGATGATTCGGGCCTGTTCTGCTTCTTCCCGTAACTTCCGCTCGGAAATATCAACGACTGAGCCTTCAACGTGCGTTTCAGCTTTCTCTTCAGCGTTGACAAATTGTGCTGACAACGAAATCCAGACCGGAGATTTGTCCTTTCTGATTACTTTCGTTTCGAATCCTACAACTCGACCTTTGGATGATAATTCATTTTGCAATAACCTGAAGTCGTCAGGATTAACAAACCAATCGGCAGCACTGGTTCTGTTCGCCTCGAGAATTTCTTCGAGGGAACTGAACCCCATCAGTTGGGCTGCAGCTGGATTAATGTTGGTAAAGACCCCATTATTATCGATCTCATAAATCCCCTCTATCGCGTTGCTGTATAGAGAAAGATATTTGTTTTTTGAATCATTAAGTTGCTGGTAGAGCTTTGCGTTTTCAATCGCGATTGCCGACTGCGAAGCCAGCAGTTTCAATATAGCGACTCGATCCTGGGTGAAGGCGTGGCTGACATGGAGGTTTTCCAGGTAAAGGACTCCGACCAGGTGTGACTTACTCTGGATGGGAATACACAGGATTGATTTTGGTTGATGGTTGATGATGTAGTCATCCTGAGTAAATATGTCTTCATTTTGAGCATCATTCAAAACCAGATCTTCCTGGGTCCTGGCTACATACTGGATGACGGAGACGGGCAGGTGCTTTGCTTCCTCAATTGGAATGTCATCAAGGCGGTGTTCTACGGAAGATCCGCTATACCAGGTAGTAATCTCAACAATAAACTGACCATCCCGGTTAAGAATCAGGCTGGAACTATGCGCTCCGGCATTTTCCAGGGAAACCTGCATGAGTTTTTCTAAAAGACTTTCCAGCATAATTTCTCCGGAAAGTACTTGCGACGCTTTTATGACGGAACTGAGATCGAGGAAATTACCATATGTATGGAAGCCGTCGTTGGTGAAAGGGATACTGAGATTCCATTTGGCTTGTTCAAATTGATCGCTCTCGACAAGTTCCGAAAATTCATCATTCATCCAGTGAACTTTAGCCGTCGCGCCCCAACGTATGTAGTTAGTTTTTGCCCGACTAAGATAGAACATTCCCAGGTCACGCTTGCCGTTCTCCAGGTAGAAACGACCTGCCAATTCATTGGCTAATGCCTGTTCCTTGAGAAACCCATACTTAACTGCATTTTCTATTGCCAGGTCATAGTGATCCATGGCGGTTGTCACATTGCCATAGAATTTCGCCTTTTCCGCCTCCACAAGATGATATCCGTGCAGGACATTTTCCGGTGCGTGTTGGGACCATTTCCGCAACAGCCGCTGATTTAGTTTAAGCCTGGCTCGTAACCTTAGTTGCTTAGAATAAGGAGCCCGCTCAAGAGCGGCAATGTAGGCCAGGCTTTCGTAGATGGTGAAGAAGGGAACTGCAGGTGATGAAATCACGGAACTAATGACCCGCCGTGCTTCCAGCGCGAATTCCAGGGCATGCTCAGGACGCCGGAACAACAAAGCTAGAAATAATTTCAGTATATACAGGTTGGCCGTGCTGGATTCGTCACCGCTGTCCTGATGGAACTGTTTTAGCTGGTTTTCACTGTAAATTTCTCCCTCAAGCAGCCAGGGCGCATTGTTTGGTGTGATGAGGTTGTTAACCGCTTGCTGATAGATCAGCCCCATGCTGAGGATAGGTATCTGGTTAAAGTCTTTCGCTTTCTTGTTGTGTATTGCCAGGTTTGTTTCCAGGCTGTTCAGTTCTTGTCCCAGAATGAAAGCGTTGGCGGAACTGGTGATTGCTGCGATCAGTGCGAATTCAATATCACCAGTTTCCATACCAATACGGTGTGCCTGTGAGAGAGGTTCGAGGGAATTCTTGAGGTGGTGTTTCCAGATCAGTATGAAGTTGTTGACGAGGGTAAGTGTTTTGCAGTGTAGTTCGCGATTAGAGTGGTCAAGATTTTCCAGTGCCAGTTTTCCAAAGCGGTAACCTGAATCAATGGTTCCAAGATAGGTGATCAATAGTGAGCCAAACATGGGGAAAGCGAATGATGACTCTGGAGCCATGCCGTGTTTTAACGAAAGTTCCGTCATCCTGAGGATATATAAAGGCGTAGTGGGGTTGCTAGACATATATCCCGCCTGGCACAGGACCATTAGAATACGCATGGCTGCCAGTGACTGCTCATCGCGCATGGATTCACTGTTGATTTTCCCTCGCACGGCCATACGGGCGGTTTGCCATAGTAGTTTGATTATCAAGGTGATGCTGCTGAGGCGAACTCGTCTCGGTACCTTAACGTCAAGAATTTCGAGTGCCTTGTGGCCTACTTCTATCGCATGGCCCAGATTGTCAGAGGCAACCAGGCTCTTGATTTCTATTTCATAGATCCTGGACTTGTCCAGGGGACTGCGAGCATGTTCAAGTGTCCTCTTTATCAGCAGATCGAGTTGGCTATGATCGCCACAAAGATACGCTGATTCGGCAGCTTCCAGATGCAGTTCAAAGCCGAGTTCGTAGCGCGCCCAGATGTTCTGTCCGAATAATGCGATCGCAGTTTCAAAATACTTGAAAGACGACTGAAAGGCAGCCGATTGTTTAGCACGGCGACCGGCGGATTGGTTAAGCTCCGCCAGTTTGTTTCTGTTTATGCCTGTCTTTTCCGGCGACACAAAACTGTTGTTTAGCTGGTTGACGATATCGAAGATATTTGAGTCGCGTTGACTTGATTGCAGGAATGTTTGCCCGATGTTGCCGTGTATTTGCCTTCGCTGACGACTGGAGAGTAGGGAATAAGCAGTTTGCTGAATACGCTCGTGTGCAAATTGATAGAAAATCTTTTTTTCCTGGTGATAAGCATCGGCGGGTTGATTAAGCAGGTATCCTTCCTTGATTGCTTGTAAGAGTCTGGCGGAAGTTTCTGAAAAAGATAATCCAGACACGCTTTGTATTGTTTCTAGGTCAAATTCATTTCCAATGCACGCTGCAATTTGCAGCAGGCTTGATGTGGCGGGTTCCAGGTGTTGCATTCGGTTTACCAACACCACACTCACGTTTTCAGAAGGAGGTTCATTGCCAATTTGAGTCAGGTCCCACTCCCACTCTCGATGTTGTCGATTAAATCTTAGGTAGCCCTTGTGATGTAGAGATAGCAGCAGCTCTCTCACCGCCAAAGGATTACCACTGGTCTTGGAGAATACAATTTCTGCTAATGCCGTGGTTTCTTCCAGGGGTTGGAAAAAAGATTCCGAAATAATGGAGGCGATACTGCCGACCGAGATATTTTCGAGCCTGATTAATTTTATTGCGGGATCTGCCTGGACCAACTTGGAAACCGCCACCCCGGTTTCATCGTTAGCTGCCAGTTCCCCGGTTCGGTAGGCGCCCAAAAGAAAAACATAGGGGATTTTCGCCTGACTATACAGGGGTTCAAACAATTCGAGTGAGGCTTGATCAATCCAATGGATGTTATCTAGACAGAGAACAAATGGCTGCCCCTTGGCACAAATAGCTTCAACCAGGTTGGAAATCCCCTTGAACAATCGATTCTTGGTTTCGGTGGGGGATAACCGCTGGTCTGTGTCCCCGGGTTCGATAACAAGACTTAACCCGGGGATCAGGTTCAGCATAAGTCTTTCGTAACCCACGAGCGCTTTCCTTACTCTGTCTCTTTTTTGGCGGAAATCTGGTCGGCTGAGAAGTTGCTTGATCAGGTCACCGAAAGCACTGGATATAGCGCTATAGGGTATCTCTGAGTCTGTGGGGTTGTGGCGGCCAGTCGCAACGAAACCACCGCTATCGATAACATCCTTTTCTAACTCACGAATTAATGCAGACTTGCCCACGCCGGCTTCACCGGTACAAATTATAGCTTCGGTGCCACCATCAGCGGCTGAACTAAGTGCCTGACGCAGCAATTTGAGAGCATCATCTCTTTCCAGAAGGCGCTCAGATATATTGAGTTGTTCTGCAATGTCATCCAGGGCTACGTCGAAATCCAGTTCTGTGACGTCAAGCCTGTCTTCGCTCATTAACTCCAGACAGCGAGTAAGGTCCTGCTGGATGGCAAAAGCACTCTGGTATCTATCTTCCGGCATCTTTGACAACAGCTTAAGAGTGATCCTGGATAATGCCTTCGGGATAAAAGGGTTCTTCTCCTCTGGTGGTTGCGGATTCTTCGCAATATGGCTGTGCACCAATTCAAGCGGATCATTGGCTGTAAATGGTGGTTGACCCGTGAACAGGTGGTACATGGTTGCGCCAAGAGAGTAGAAATCCGCCCGGTAGTCTACGGAGCGATTCATTCGTCCAGTTTGTTCTGGCGCCAGGTAAGGCAGCGTCCCCTCCAGTGTGCTGTTTGCTTCTGTTTTGAGGGAGGCTGAAGACAATGCAGCGGAGATACCAAAGTCAATGATTTTTAGCGATCCGGTGCTAGCGTTATAGATGATGTTGGATGGGTTGATGTTCTTGTGGACAATATATTTCGCATGAATATGGTCAAGAGCCGTGGCTACTGAGCGAGCTATGGTTGTGGCTTCTTCAAGGTCGAGATTTTGCCGGTTAATCAGGTCAATCAGGGACACGCCCATTGTGTTTTCGGTTACCAGAATGGGGCAGCCATTGTGGTCGATCAATTCAAGGGCTTTGATGACGAATTCAGAAGCGAGGCTTTGCAGTATCTCGAATTCTTTTTTGTATCGGGCAACCAGTTCAGGAGAGGTTGACTCAGGCCGGAGCTGTCGCAACACCACTTTCTCGCCGTTACGCGTAAGCGTGGCGGAATACACCAGTGTCCTCGCACTCTGGTGGATAATCTGCAGGTTGCTGTAACCTGGAATCGAGATCATAAGCTTTGTCTATATTGAGTCAGCTTATACTACACCAGGGCGTGGCTTCACGCAGGGTGGGGCTTCACGAAATTACAGGGGTGAATAGGTATCCGGTGCCGTGTATTGTACTTATAAAAGTAGTATCGGGTTCGAACTGCCTGAACTTTCGTCGTACCTGGCCAACCAGCACATCAATATATCGATCATCGGGATACCACTCCCTGTTTCGTATCTTGTTCATTAACTGGTCCCGGGTCATCACTTCCCCGGCGTTCTCGATCAGCGCCAGCAGTAAATGGAATTCCCCGGTCGAAAGAGATTGAATATCGTTTCCCGGGGTGATGAGCTGGCGTTTGTTCAGGTCGAGGGTCCAACCTTCAAAACTGCGCTTAAAACCTTTCTCTTTTTGTTTTTCCTGAACTTTGACGCGCCACAACAGATTCTTGACTCGCGAGAGAAGCTCTCTCGGGTCAAATGGTTTTGTCACATAGTCATCGGCTCCGCTCTCAAGACCCACGATCCGGTCAATCTGTTCATCTTTACGAGTAACAAGGATGATGCCGACATCAGAATGGGTCCTGAGTTCTCGTGTCAGCATGAGACCATCTTTGCCCGGAAGATTGATATCAATCAGGCAGAGTTCGATACCTTCATCGTTAATCAGCTTTTCTACATCATCAGCATTGTCTTTCGTGAAAACGTTGTAGCCTTCTTTCTCAAAGTGAGCGGCTAGCTGAGATCTCGTTATGGGCTCGTCTTCAATGATGAGTAAATTGGCGGCGCTTGCAACCATGTGGAGCATACTTCCCCGGGTACTTGATTGATGTCGTTTTATTACAGGGAGCATACCGATAAAAATACTAAATTGACATCAACTTGAACATATGACCAGGGTGGTTCTATCGTGTGGCGGTCACTCCACACAGGATAAAATTAATTGCATCGAGAGACGCCACTTTTTAAAGTGGGGATGGAAAATTATACTCTTTGGCTTGTACAAGGTAATAAACGTACGGATGCCTCACAGACTCCTATGAAAATTCCATGGCAATCACTGTCCGAATCAGCCCTCATGGCACTAATCCAGGAGTTTGTGACGCGCGAAGGTACAGAATATGGATTGCGTGAGGTACTTATCAATACCAAGGTGGAACAGGTTATGGGGCAGTTGCGCTCGGGGAAGGTAGAAATTGTCTATGATGAGGAGACGCAGACAACATCGATTTCTACGGTCGATACCTGAATGTTTCAGTAGCTTGCAGCAGGCTAGCGCGTGAAGTAGCCTTACGCCTTAGTGCTGAAGAATGAAAGGAAAAACTATGAGAAGCATCGTCGCATTGGTATTTGGCTTGCTGGTTGTGCTCATTGCCTATTTGCTGATGGATAAAGAAGTTGAGGAAGTAACGATAACTTCAGCCGAGCGACAGGCGGAACGCATCGGTTACGTCACACGATCCATGAATGCCGAAAGAATTGGTAATGCAGGGGACGAGCCAGGGAATTGGCTGGCACATGGTCGCACTTATGACGAACAGCGGTTTAGTACCCTGGATCAAATCAATGACAGTAATGCACAAGATCTTGGTCTTGCGTGGTATTTCGACACGGGAACCGACAGGGGGTTGGAGGCGACACCCATCGTTGTCGACGGCATTATGTATTCCACAGGCTCATGGAGTGTGGTATTTGCAAACAACGCACAAACAGGCGAGTTAATCTGGGAATACGACCCTGAAGTACCGAAACCCTGGGGCGCGAATGCCTGTTGTGATGTTGTTAATCGTGGTGTTGCGGTTTGGAAGGGCAAGGTTTATGTCGGCACTATCGACGGCAGATTAGTCGCCCTTGACGCGGTGACAGGTGTTGAAGTCTGGGATGTCAATACTATTGACCGTAGTAAGCCCTATACCATCACAGGTGCGCCCCGGATAATTAAAGACAAGGTCATCATCGGTAATGGCGGTGCGGAATACGGCGTTCGTGGTTATGTCACAGCCTATGATACTGAAACTGGAGATCAGCAATGGCGATTCTATACCGTGCCGGGAGATCCGAGTGAAGGCTTTGAGTCTGCTGCCATGGAGGATGCCGCGAAAACCTGGACTGGCCAGTGGTGGACCATGGGCGGCGGCGGTACGGTTTGGGATTCCATGGCCTATGACCCGGAATTAAACCAGCTCTATATCGGTGTAGGCAATGGTTCGCCGTGGAATCAGGTTATTAGGAGTCCCGGTGGTGGGGATAATCTTTATCTGTCATCCATAGTTGCACTCAACCCCGACAACGGGGAATACATCTGGCACTACCAGACCACGCCGGGGGATACATGGGATTACACGGCTACCCAGCATATGATTCTGGCGGAGTTGGAAATCAACGGCGAAATGAGAAAAGTCATTTTGCAGGCGCCGAAAAACGGATTTTTCTTCGTGCTGGATCGAACTAACGGTGAGTTTATTTCTGCCAAACCTTATGTGCCCATTACCTGGGCGACCCATGTAGATCCTGAGTCCGGGCGCCCGGTTGAAACTGATAATGCGAGATACCAGGTCGCCAATCCATTGTCCGCCTTGACACCGGAACAACAAATAGCTGCGTTGAGTGCCATGAGCAGCGAAGACATAGAAAAAGCTTTTCATAAACCATCTCCTTACGGTGGCCATAACTGGCATCCCATGGCCTACAGTCCAGATACGGGTTTAGTCTATATTCCAGCTCAGGATATCCCCTATGCCTATGGTAACGAACCTCAGTTTATCCACGAAGAAGGTCGGTGGAACCTTGCCATTGATTGGCAGCTAAATGCGCCTGTTGGCGATGACGCCGTTGAAGACAAA
>JAPUGI010000014.1 GCA_027292925.1 Gammaproteobacteria bacterium | reverse complement strand
ACTAGTGTCCCTCATTCACACATTCACTTCAAAGGAATCACCGACGTTAAGTGTGCCCGCTCCATTTACGCTGTAATAACTGCCGAACAACACGCCCGGATCGTAGCCGTTCTTTATTCGCCGGTACTGGTGCATCGCTGATTGCTCACAGTTATGTTCCCCAAAGAAATTTGAATCATCATGGCGATGTAGCTGAAGCCTTGCAACCGGTAACATCAGGCTACAAGTTTAATCCAAGTTCTCGGCTGGGATTTTTAGTGCTCACTTTTGTTCAGACATGAATATCTGGTGCTTACAACGCCCAGCTTGTCCAACCGAAAAAGCACTGATTCATACAACACGCCCAATCCATACCTGACTGCACTCAGTCCGCCAATCGAGGAAGTTTCTTCGGTATAGGATGTGGGGCAGGTGATTTCGCCTATGCTGAATCCGTGGCTAATAACCTGCAACAGCATTTGATTGTCAAAAATGAAATCATCGGAATTTTTCTCCAGTGGCAGTGAATTCAATACTTCCCTGCTGAAGGCCCGGTATCCTGTGTGATATTCAGCCAGCTTATAATTAACGAGCATATTCTGAAAAAATGTTAATGCACGATTGGAAATATACTTGTACAAGGGCATACCGCCTTTTAACGCGCCTATACCAAGAATGCGGGATCCAAGAACACAGTCGAAAACATTGTCCGCAATTAAAGACGCCATTGCGCGAATCAATTTCGGCGTGTACTGGTAATCGGGATGCACCATGATGACAATGTCGGCACCCAGGGAAGTTGCTTTCGCGTAGCAAGATTTCTGGTTCCCGCCGTAACCCAAATTTTCATCGTGGACAAGGATGTGCCTGATTCCCAATTCTTCTGCGATTACGGTCGTTGCATCGGTGCTTGCATCATCCACAAGAATGATCTCGTCGACAATATCCATGGGAAGTTCATCGTATGTCTGCTTGAGCGTTCCAGCCGCATTGTAGGCTGGCATTACTACCACCAGTTTCCTGTCTTTGATCATTAGTACTCCATCCACCTAGAATTGATGGGTTCAGCGAGCAGAGAAGCCGTTGACCAATAGGCGCGACTCGCAGGGAATGGCGAGTCCTTTCCAAGAGGCGCAAAAACGTAGACAACGGCTTCTCGGCTCGCCCGAAGGGAGCTTACCAGAATGGAGTACTAGCCTTCATCCTCAGTGAAAAGAAAGTGTTTCTTGGCGATAAAGTTGAAAACGAAAATTGCGCCCACGGAGACTATTTTTGCATAGTGATAAGGCAAAGCAACCTGTTCCACTAGCAGGAAAATAGCCGCCTCACTGATCGCAAGTCCTATCAGCACAATGAGCACAAATATTGAAAATTCCTTTTTCGTCGTGTGTTTATATTTTCTATAGCGAAAAACCCAACGTATATTGAGTGTATAGGCAACCAGCAATCCAGACGTATAGCTGAAGATGTTTGAAACCAGGTAATGGATGCCAAACCATTCGGTTGCGATCAGCAACACAGAAAAATCAACCAGGAAAGCAGTGAAACCAGCAACGATATACTTGTTAAACTCACTTTCCCCAAGTATCCGCGCAAATATCTGTTCAAGTCCCATACTGCTCTACTGGAAAATTAGATGCTGTGCCTATTATAAACTTCCACCAAAGACAAGTTGTTGTTTTTAATGCACTGCAACATAATCCTACTTTCTGTTTTTGACTAACAACGGAGTCCGAAATAATGATGTTGAGGTCGAATGCCGCCACATTGTCTCGCCTGGAACGTAAGATGCGCCGTGCTGAAAGCTATGAGGAGTGGAAGCAGACTGCGCTGGAACACGATGCCGTGTCTGGCTGCGAAAAGTGGAGATTAACTGAAAAATCAAAGAGTTATGATCATGCCAACATCCGTGCCCGGATTGAAGCGCTACGGGAACTGAAAAAGAAAAAAGACGATGTTGGCTTGTTATTCGCTCTGAATGAAGGCATCCACGGTAACCAGGGCGGGATGGGTAAAAGCACATTGTACGAGCGTGCAATATTCGGCACGAAACAACTCATAGAAGAATATGTGGATGAAATCGTCGATGCGTTGAGCCACATCTCCCAGATCCCAGAATCGACAGAGATCACGACAGAAGACAAGCTCGACTTTTTCCATCGTGCAAGTCTTTGTTTCGGCCGTTCAGCGCTGATGTTAAGCGGTGCCGGATCTCTGGGTCATTTTCATCGTGGCGTTATCAAGACGCTCCTGGAACACAATCTTTTGCCCAATGTTATTTCTGGCTCAAGCGCAGGTGCTGTCTTTGCAGCCATCGTCGGCACCCATACGGATGATGAACTGCGAGAACTTCTGCATGGAAACAAAATGCTTGACCCCCTGCAGGACGAAATTGACCAACAATCGGGCTCGTTCCTTCGCCGACAAATTGATTCCGCCTCACTAAAAATAACCCTGGAATCAGCTATCCCCGACATCACCTTTCAGGAAGCCTATGAGAAAACCGGCCGCCAAATCAGCATAACCATCGCACCCTATGAGGAGCACCAAACTTCGCGACTGATGAACGCCGTGACCTCACCTAATGTTTATGTCCGTACTGCAGTGATGGCTTCCTGCGCAGTCCCGGGAATTTTCCCGCCAGTAATGCTGATGGCAAAAAACGTTTTTGGTGAGCAACAACCCTACTTGCCCGATCGACGTTGGGTAGACGGAGCAGTCACGGATGATCTACCAGCAAAACGCCTGGCCAGGTTATATTATGTCAACCACTACATCGTCAGTCAGGCAAACCCGCTAGCGCTTGCGATGATAACGGGAGAGCAATATTTGCCGTTGCCTGAAAGCGTAAAAAACCTCATGCGTTTGTCTTCCCATGAGTTACTAAAAAGTGGTGAGAAATTCAGCCGACGGTATCTCCGACAGATCCCGGATATCGGTAAAGCCATGAGCATGTTCTACTCGGTGATGGCCCAGGACTACAAAGGCGATGTAAATATCATTCCGAATTTCAACTTCATCGATCCACAAAAGCTACTTGGTCAGCTCACTACCAAGGAAATTGAGGAGCTAATCCTGGAAGGTGAGCGATCTACCTGGGCCAGGCTTGAACAGATTCGCATATGTTCCAAAATCGGCCGCACGCTGGATGATATTCTCGATCACCATGGTGATCACAACGTGAAGCGTTTTTATAAGAAACGTTCTTAGTTTTCTACGCAAGATTGCTACTGCTAAAATTTTTCACCAAAGGGACGCAAATCCAGCTCGAATGTCCAGGCGTCTTTTGACTGGTTGTGTAATTGCCAGTAGTTGTGTGCGATGGAAGCGGGGTTCATCAGCGTATCCTCGGGGATTGATTCAGGGTCACGTCCGGATGCTGCTATCCTCTCTCGCACCCACGCGGTATCAACACCGGCATCGATAACAAGATGTGCCACATGAATATTCTTCGGTCCAAGCTCACGAGCCATGCTCTGGGCCAATGCACATAGACCAAACTTAGCGGATGCAAACGCCGCATAACCTGGCCCTCCTCTCTTGCTGGCCGTGGCACCCGTAAAAAAGATGGAGCCTTCACCCCTGGGGACCATGTATTTGGCTGCCTCTCTGCCGGTAAGAAAACCTGCAAAGCATGCCATCTCCCATACTTTTCGAAATACCCGGGAGGTTGTTTCCAGAATAGGAAAGTTCACATTGCCGCCTATGTTGTACAACACGAAATTGATGGGACCGTGGTCTTTCTCAATTTTCGCGAACAGGTCCACGACTTCGTCTTCACTTCGCGCATCCATACTGAAGCTATAACCCTCCCCTCCGGCTTCCTTTATTTCTTCCACAACAGGCGCCAATTTTTCACCATTGCGTCTGGCCATGCAGACCAAATATCCTTCTTTGGCAAACTTTTTAGCAACTTCACTACCGATGTAATCACCGGCACCAACAATAAATGCGATGGGTTTACTCATTGACACTCTCCACTGAATTGACGTTAGCGCGCAAGCAACTTCTTTACCTCTCCACCCGCGGCAGCATTCTTAACCCAGTCAAAACTACCTGAATCGAGTATCTGCTTCGAGACTGCAATCGTCCCCGCGATCGCATGGTTTGCCATGGCTCCGCCGATGCTGACTCTTCTGACGCCGAGTTCCGCATATTGATCCAGAGTAACATCCGGCATAAAGGCAAACAGGACATTGACCGGTTTAGTCAACGCACTGATAACTTCTTTGACCTGATCAAGATCGTGTAACCCTGGTGCATACAGTACATCAGCACCTGCAGCCTCAAATGCCTGTAGACGCTTGATAGTATCGGTGAGGTCATTGACACCTCGAAGTAAATTCTCTGCCCGTGCCGTCAGTGTAAATGTAAAAGAAAGTTTTGCGACGGCTTCCGCGCAGGCAGCAATTCGATCCACGGCCAGATCGAAATCATAGATGCCTGAGCCCGAATAGTCTTCGATTGAGCCCCCCACAACACCGGACTGTGCTACCTTCACCAGGTTGGAGGCAGCATCTTCCGGTGAATCCGCGAACCCGTTTTCGAAATCTGCACTGATGGGTATGTCTGTTGCCGAACACAGTGCAAGGCAGTGTGCGATTTTTTCATCGAGGGAAACCTGGCCATCCAACCTGCCAAGGGATTGTGCAAAACCAGCGCTGGTGGTTGCCAGTGCTTTAAATCCAAGACCCTGCATTAATCGCGCTGACCCGGCATCCCAGGGGTTTGGAATGACAAATATTTCCTCACGCTCATGAAGATCCTTGAATACCTGTCCTTTTTCAGCCTGGGTTACCATCGCGATGCCTTAAATGAGAAAACTCGAAGGCTATCATGGATGCAAGAGAAAAATAGCAACAATCAGACCTGATCATGTAGAGTAGTCCGTCCGATTACAGGGAGAAATAATGTCAACACGCCAGATGTGGAACGATCGATATACCAAGAAGGACTTAGTATGGTCGGCCGGTCCAAACGAATTGTTCGCCACTGAAATTCGAAACCTGAAACCGGGCAAGGCTGTGGATGTTGCCTGTGGTGAAGGCCGAAACGCCATCTGGCTGGCGGAACAAGAATGGAATGTCATGGCTATTGATTTTTCTGATGTCGCGATTGCAAAAGGCAGGCGGATCGCCGCTAAACGAGATGTCAATGTCAACTGGATCACGGAGGACGTTTCCACCTGGAAATTACCGAAGTATGAATTTGATTTGGTTGCCGTCCTTTATCTGCATACAACCATTCGAGAGCGTGAGCTATGGTTGAAAAATGTAATCGACTCTGTAAAACCGTCAGGAACATTCATCTACATTGCACACGACTCTGATAATATCGAAAACGGCGTTGGCGGGCCGCAGGATCCTGCGCTACTTCCCACAATGGCGGAAATTACCAACGCCTTAAAAGGTTTTGATGTTGAGATAGCAGAAGTTATCGAGAGGCCTGTCTCCCGTGATCCCGGTCACGGCAAGGAATTGGAAGGCATTGCGCTGGATTCCTTCGTGCGGGCTTTGAGAACATAAAAGAACTCAGATTTCCAGAGCGATCCGTCCTCGTTCCAAGAAATCTGCACAGTCGGGCGTCAATACTCGCATTAACAAATTCAACCGTGCGAATTCTAAGACTGGCAGCGTCTCCGTCTCAGCTCACTAACCAACCCTGCGGTCAACACCAACCCAATAGGGTTCGCGGAGATCCTTCTTCAGCACTTTGCCGCTGGCATTGCGTGGAATTTCGTCCAGGAATTCAAATTTTCTGGGAATTTTGAAACCGGCTAGCCGTGGTCGACAAAAATCTATCAACTCATCGGTCGTCACCGTTTCGCCAGGCTTTAACAGGAGAAACGCCAGCACTGATTCCCCCCATTGTTCGCTCGGAATGCCAATGACGGCCGCATCTGCAACCGCAGGATGTTCAAACAATGCGTTTTCAATCTCGGCGGGATAGATGTTTTCACCCCCGGATACAATCATGTCCTTGATGCGATCCTGTATGTAAATAAAACCCTCTTCATCCATATATGCGGCATCACCGGTGTGCATCCAGCCCCCTTTGAGTGCTTTTTCAGTTGCCTCCGGCTGATTCCAATAACCCATCATCAACTGAGGGCCCCTGGCCACGATCTCCCCGACTATTCCCCGTTCAACTTCAATGTCGTTGTCATCGACTATTCTGATTTCGGTACCGAGCACGGCTCGACCTGCGGAAAGCAGTAGTTCCGGCTCTCCCGCAAGCGCCCGTTTGTGGATGTCCACGCCAAGACCAGTGACGAGTGCTGTGGTTTCGGTCATTCCAAAACCCTGGAAAAAATCACAACCAAAAGTACTCATCGCTTCACGCAGGGTTTCCTGGGCAATGGGACTTGCGCCGTAGAAAATTATTCGCAGGTCCGGGTATTGTCGCTCAGATATATCTTTAACACCGATCAGGCAAGCCTGAATCATTGCCGGAACCAGCGTCGCAGTAGTGATCCCGGCCGTGCACAGGCTCTCAACCACTGCAACCGGATCAAAATCCTTATGTATGATAATGGTGTTACCCAGCGATGCTGAAGTCATTAGACCGATGCCCGCAGCCGCGTGATACATTGGCGCTACAACGAGGAATCTGTCTGCCCCCGTCGCCATACCAATGCTGTTGGCTATCATAGTCATGTTGCAATCGATTGCCCGCTGACTCAGCATCACACCTTTCGGTAATCCCGTGGTGCCACTTGTATACATCTGGTAAAGCTGGTCGTCTTCTGAAACCTCTACATCCGGTTTTCCAGCATCTTCGGATAGCCAGTCATCATGCGCGATCCAACTATCGGCGCTGCCATCAATGACGATATAACTGGAAACACTGCTAAGCTCGTCTCGTATCGAATCAATACCGGCAACGAATTCCCGTTCACAAAAGAGCGTCTTGCTCTCCGCATCATTGATGATATACAACCACTCGCGTGGTGCCAGTCGGTAGTTAAGGGGCACCGGCACGATTCCAGCCTTCGACGCAGCAAAATACATGATCGCCATGTCGATAGAATTTTTAGACAGGTAGGAAAACCTGTCTCCTTTCTCCAGGCCGCTCTCCAGCATCCCGTTACAGATACAATTAGCGCGCCTATCAGCCTCTGCATAGGTCATCGTAGTACCATCCATTTCTGCATAAGGATGGTCTGGTTTTTCCTTCGCGAAAAATTCAAGGTAGTCATGGAGGCGCATGTGTTGCTTCCTGTTTTTTTTCTTTATGAAGCGTAGCTTATCTTAATCAAGTGTGTGGGTCAGGTTCTCAGTTATAGCTAACCAGGGAAATAGAAATAAGCAGACAGATGATGGAGCTTAATGGCCAAAAGGAAGATCAAACTGCGACAACGAGATCAGCATTTGTAGGCCGCTCCGTCAAAACCAGTGATAGTGGTTACCTTGTGGGATGATGAAAACCTACTACTTTATGGGATCACCGTAAAACCTCCGGGTACGACATTCAGCAGGTGCTGTACTCTTTCATCCAAACGCTCAATAACGCCCGGTTTATTCGATACCATCTGGTTTTCAAGTGGTGACAGCCAGCTGGGAATGAAACCAATATAGAATCCAGTTCTGATGGCATTTTCTACATTGTTACCACCGCCGTGTACGATATCCCCGCTATATAGCAGAGCGGATCCCTTTTTCATGGTGGCCAGGCAACCATCGGTTTCTGTTGCTTTCCTCTCATCAGGCCACCTGTGGCTGCCTGGAACCACAACCGTGGCACCATTAGTGCTGGTAAAATCACACAGGGCGATGTTCGCACTGAACAACAAGGGCTCTTCCCTTGATCTATCCAGGAATGCCCAGGAATCCATATCTCGATGTAATTGTTGATTGGCCTGCCCGTTCCCAAGCACCATCAGCTCCATCGTACTCACCCTGAGCGCGCGACATCGTTTCCCGCGACCCAACAAGGAACTGGCGAGATTAAGCAGAAATTCATTACCTATAATCTCCGAGCATCTGTCAGACATACTGGCAAGACCATGGAATCGTATGGTTTTGAGTCCAAAAAAATCTTCGTCTTCCTTGTACTTGGAATTATTCCAGGACGCGTCTTCTATATGCGGAAGGAAATCTGACATCAGTTCATCACATAAATCAGGGGAAAGCAGGGAATCGAGGATGCATCCACCATCATCAAGGATGGCTTGCTCGATATCCTCGGGTGACTCAATAGTGAAGTGTTTCAGCTCTGGCATAGGTGTTTCCGATTCTGCCTATTCTTTGATGATATATTTCTACCAGCCAAATATATAGCAGGATCGAGTATGGAAAGAGTGACCGGTGGCGTATTCTTTAAAGTGAAAGATACGGAGAAAACGCGAGAATGGTACAGGGACCACCTGGGCTTCA
>JAPUGI010000139.1 GCA_027292925.1 Gammaproteobacteria bacterium | reverse complement strand
ATCTGTCTCCGGTAAACCAAAGACGTCGATGCTGGCAAGATGAGATACACGATGCGGACGGATACCTGCATACAAACAAGCCACATTTCCCCCCATACTATGACCCAGTAATTTTACCGGTTCGGCCGGGCTGAATTGATCCAGCAGGGCATCCAGATCAGCCAGATAATCCGGAAACCAGTATCCTTGAGTGGCCCACTCCGAGTCGCCAAAACCACGCCAGTCTGGCGCTATCAAGTACCAATTGTCCGCCATAGTATCAGCGAGAAACTGGAAGCTCATACCAGTGTCGGCCCAACCATGCAGCAAAAAAACCGGTCTGTTACCTGGGTCGCCCCAGGTGTGTACCGCATATTGCAAGCCGCGGATATCCAGTTTTATCGTGTTTACTTCCCTGACTGGTATATATTTTGTCATTGGTTCAATTAATGGTCCTGACTACAGTTAAGGTATGATAACCGTTAGAACAGATCAAAAAGTAATATATGATTAATCAATCCCTAATTGAACGCGAATTTCCACAGGATGAAGAACTGATTTACCTCAATCATGCTGCGGTTTCGCCCTGGCCCAATCGCACCAGTGAGGCCATCAGGCACTTCGCCGATGAGAATCGTTTCACAGGCGCGGAAAACTACAAAAAGTGGTCAGCTAAAGAAATAACATTGAGAGAACAACTACGCTCAATGATTAATGCACCTTCCGTAAATGATATTGCCCTTTTGAAAAACACCTCGGAGGCACTTTCTGTCGGTGCCTGCGGAATAGCCTGGAAAGACGGCGATAATGTAGTGATTACAAATGACGAATTTCCCTCGAATCGATTCCCCTGGGAAGCACAGCGAGAACACGGGGTGAGTCTAAATCAGGTGCCAGTGCAACTTGATGAACCTGAGGATGCACTGATTTCCGCCTGTGATAAACATACACGGGTCATGAGTATCAGCTCTGTGCAATACGGCAGTGGCCTGAAACTCGATCTGGACAAACTGGGTAGCCACTGTCGCAAAAACAATATCCTGTTTTGTGTCGACGCAATTCAAAGCATTGGCTGCCATCAATTCGATGTTCAATCCATGCAGGCAGATTTCGTTATGGCTGACGCTCATAAGTGGATGCTTGGACCCGAAGGCATAGCTCTGTTTTATTGTCGTGCCGAAGTACAAGATCAACTTAAACTTCACCAATTCGGCTGGCACATGGTGCAACACGCAGGAGATTATGACAAAAAAGACTGGCAAGAAGCCAATAATGCGCGGCGTTTCGAGTGCGGCAGTCCAAATATGCTCGGCACATACGCGCTGTCGGCAAGTCTGTCACTGTTTGAAGAAATCGGTATAGAGAATATTGAAACGGAGATTATTGAAAAGACCTTGCGTATTATTAGCCAACTAAACGATATTAAGGGAATTAAACTTATTACTAACCAGAACCAGGATAAATTGGCTGGTATTGTTACCTTTAATATTGAAAATGCGGATCACAAAGTCGTGCACGCAAAACTAATGAAAAATCGTGTAATATGTGCCCACCGATTTGGTGGAATTCGCTTCTCACCACATTTCTATACACCAAATTCTAAACTTGATAAAGCAATCAAATTTTTAACATCCCTTATTTGATACCAAAATGAAAACAAGCAGTTTTTTAACCATCTGCATAAGTCTAATCTGCTTCACTGCAGTCGCTGACGCGCAGCAAAAACTGGTCTTCCCGGGCAGTTCTATTGAACCAGAAGAGCATGTATTCGTGCTTGATCCAGGCAGAAAAAATACAATTGATATCAAACAGGTAGTCGACCCGGAATTTCTGGCGGCCACCCTGCTGGAACTACTCGAGCAACCATCTAAAAGTTGCCGGGAAACCGCAATAACCAAAAAATCACGGGAAATACTCGAGAAAATCGGCAAACCGATTGGTATCAGGATCTCCATTGACCATCTACTTGAGAAGGTCGCAAAGCTAAGCGATGCCAGAAAAGCCAGCGTATATTGTGACAGTGGCAAGACAGCACCCGAGACCGGCAATTTGATCGCCTTTGTCCCCGGCAATATTTCAGCACCGTCCTGGAATTTGTCCTTTCACCTGGACACGAATCAATTAAAATTTGACGGCATCAAACGTGAAGGTGACATTATCCGCCCCGCGGCCGGCACACCTCTCGGTGCGGATGATAAAGCGGGTATTGCAATCGTCGCCGAGATTCTACGCATTATTGCCACACACAATATCCCCCACGGTGATATTCGTATCGTCGGACTGGTAGCAGAGGAAGACTCTGCGGTAGGCGCGGAGCTCGTCGATGGCGATGCTTTCAAGGGAGATATTCTGGTTAGCATCGACGGCACTGATGCTGATGAAATCGGTCGCGCTGCACCGAGCATGTACAACGGCTATATAACGGTTGCGACGCATACCAGTCATCCGGCGAGTGTCGATGAAAAGCTATCGGTTAGCGCATGTGCAGTGGGCTCACAAATTTTGACAGAAGCAGGTTTTCGATTTAATGCCCACCCTCCAGGTCATCCCAACGTCGTCCTGCACAGCTACTTCACATCTTGTGGTATCAACAAGCAACTGGAAACAGCGAAAGGTGAGCCCATCGCAAGTTATCAATACAATACCATCTCACCATTCTGGACAGCCGCATGGCAAATGCGCAATCTTGAAGGTAATGCAGCCGCACAACAGATGGTGGATAAGATCGCCAGCACGATTAAACGCATTTGTGCCGAAGCAAGCGCAGGACGTAGCAAGGTTGAGTGCAATATAACTGGAAACGACGGGCCAAAGCTGACAGGTTACGTGGTTTCGGAAGACGCAGCGAGCATTCGATTACTACAACGTGGCTTTGAAAGTACTGGTGATAAACCAGTGAAGATTACTGCCAGGCAATTCGGAGGCTTCAATGGTAATTTCATCAAGGCACGTTTTAATGAAGAGATGATAATTGTCGGTACAGGGGCGGATCAGATACACACTAACGAAGAGACAATTTCAATCTCAGGCATGGCGCGTGTTGCCAGTGGTGTGCTAGCAACGATGCTGGAGTC
>JAPUGI010000138.1 GCA_027292925.1 Gammaproteobacteria bacterium | reverse complement strand
CGGGATGTGTGGAAATTCCGTCTATTCTGTTGAAAAACTCCGCTTTTTCTGATGATCAAAAATCTGAAGCCTTCTAAGCGATTTATTTTAGATTAGATATGAGGGGGTACTCGTACTACTCTAATTCTAGACCTGAATCATGCGCATCCACGAAGTAGAATTGGTTAGCACTTTCGATGTGAACGGCACTTCGCTGAAATTTAACTCCTTCCAATTACGGAGTTTTTCAACAGAATAGACCCATAGCGGACGCTTTGCAAACTAGAGCATGAGGGGCTTCAACTGCATGTAAGACGTCTGCCGTATGAAGGTAAAACGACGATTGACGTTAAAACAGTATCTGGGTCTGGAGCACCTGGGCTTCAAGTCGATTGAGAAAGAACAGCGGTATCACCCCATTGGCAACTACCAGCAGGGGCGAGCCATAGTTGCCAGTGGATTGGCATCTTCATCAGACCCTTGTTGAACTTGATAAACGCGTGCATGGATTCCTCCTGTTGGACCTGAACTATTCAGCTAACGCAAGATTGGACTGACCGAGCAGTATAGCCTTTGACTCCTCGGTAATCGTTGGCGTGGTATTGATCGTTGCACCAATATCGTACGCCCTGATGGTGGCACTACGTTGCGCCACCCGGTCAAACCAACGCTTCACATTGGGATAATCATCCAGGTCAATGCCAAGAACCGGATGTTTGAAGATCCAGGGATAGGTTGCCATGTCGGCGATAGTGTACTTGTCGCCGACGATGTATCTCCTGTTATCAAGCTGCCTGTCGAGTACCTTAAATAACCGCGAAGTTTCATCGGTATAACGATTGACGGCATAGGGGATTTTGTCTGGTGCATACTGTCCGAAATGCAGGTTCTGGCCAAACATCGGTCCAACCCCGCCTACCTGCCAGAAAAGCCACTGCAGTACATCATTGCGACCCGTAATCTCTTTCGGCAAAAACGAATGAGTCTTCTCAGCAAGATGCAGCATGATCGCGCCCGACTCGAATATCGAGACGGGCTGCTCGCCGGGTGCCGGGCTATGGTCAACAATGGCCGGAATCTTGTTGTTAGGCGAAATCTCAAGAAAGTAAGGCTCAAACTGCTCGCCCTGGCTGATGTTTATCGGCTTTATCCGGTAAGCAATCCCGGCTTCCTCCAGCAGCATCAAAACCTTGTAGCCGTTGGGCGTTGTCCAGAAATAGAAATCGATCATGATAAATGCTCCTCGGTAAATTTCGTTAACCTAAATGGTGACCTGCGGTATGGCCGCCATCGACATTCATGATATGCCCGGTGACAAAGTTCGCTTTGGCCAGGTAGACTGCAGCATTCGCAACATCTTCCGGTTCACCAATTCTGTTTAATAGATGAAGGCCTGCGAAAGCATCGATATCCTCAATGCCGTTTCTGGCGTGAATGGGTGTTCTGATGACACCAGGTGAAATCGTGTTCACCCTGACATTTTCCTTGCCGAACTCGGCAGCAAGGCTAATGGTCAAAGCATGAATCCCGCCCTTGCTGATTGAAGGCGCTGTTGCAGGAAAACCACCGATAGCGTGGGTCGTCAGGACAGTACCAACATTGACGATGGACCCGCCTCCCTGCTTGACCATTTCTTCGATGGCAGCCTGGGACGAATAGTAGGTCCCTTTGAGATTGGCATCCAAGTAGCGATCCAGGTCTGTTTCGTCCACTTCAAGAAACGGTTTTGGGGAAAATAATCCAGCGTTGTTGACGAGCACATCAACGCTGCCAAATTTTTCTTTTGCAAGCCTGACGAGCTCTCTGCTAACCGAACTGTCAGAAATATCGCCTGCATAGGCGAGGACTCTCGACGGACTGTTCAGTTCCTGTTCGGCTGATTTCAACCGTGCTTCGCTAGCTGAATTGATGACGACATTACTGCCTTCATCAAGAAACGCTTTCGCTATGGCGAAACCGAGTCCGGTGGAAGCACCGGTGACGATTACGGTATTTGTTTTGGTAGACATAATTGACTCCTTGTTATTGATTACAGTGATGAAACCGTGATGGGTAAGGACAATTTATGTCTTTTAACCTCTTAGAAAAACAGGATAATAGTCAAAACACTTATGCAGATAACGCAAAAGTAAAAAGTGGAAAAATACACCGGACTCAGAACTTTCGTACAGGTTGTCGATACTGGCAGCTTTTCATCCACGGCTCGGCTCATGGGTGTAGCGCCCTCATCTGTTTCGCGGCAGATCAACGAGCTTGAAGCGGAACTGTCTGTACAACTGTTTCAGCGTACGACTCGTAAACTCAGCTTGACCGAAGCCGGTCAGGTCTTTCACGAGCGGGTTGCAAAAATCATTCTGGATCTTGATGAAGCCAGGCTCGCTGTATCCCAATTGGGTTCTCCTTCCGGTGTCTTACGGATATCAGTGCCATCAGGAATTGGGCGCGAACTGGTGGCTTCCAATCTACCGGCATTTCTGGCGCGGTATCCTGGTATCCGGGTTGTGTTATCGATGACAGACGAGCTGGTTGACACGGTCGAGGATCGCCTGGATGTTGCGATCAGGATGGGGCAACTGAGTGACTCAACCTTGAGAGCACGAAAAATAGTAGAAAGTCGTCGGCTCGTTTGCGCCAGCCCTGAGTACCTTGATAAAGCCGGTGAGCCAAAAACACCTGGGGACCTGGCCGGGCATAACTGCCTGACCTGGCGCGCCCATCCTGGTCACAATGTCTGGAAGTTTCGCCACAAGAAAAGAACCCATGAAGTACGGGTCACCGGCGATTTTTTCGCGCGAAGTGCAGACGCGCTCATCGCAGCAGCGGCGGCGGGGTTAGGCCTGGTGCTACTCCCTGATTTGATGATAGGTCATGAATTACGTCAGAAACTGCTGCGACCTGTGCTCACCCATTACCAGACTGTGCCCGGGAACACTGCTCTTTGGGCGGTGCATTCGCATGGGCGTCAGGTACCACCGTAAATACGAGTGTTCATCGACTTCCTGGTGGAGCGA
>JAPUGI010000137.1 GCA_027292925.1 Gammaproteobacteria bacterium | reverse complement strand
GTGCAAGAATCTCGGCATTTCCCGTATCTGGTGCCTGACAGCCAAAAACCACGGGCGCGAATCTAGAACGTCCCAGTATTTCGTTGAGTAACGCCAATTTAAGCTGGCCAAACCCGAGGCCGCCAAGCTCAGGGCCCAGATGACATGCCCACATGCCACGGTCCTTGACTTCTTGCTGCAAAGGCCTGATCTGTCGAATGAAATCCGGATCATCGTATTCTTTTGTAGGACCAAGGACCATGTCGAGTGGTTCTACCTTATTCTTGACAAAATCGTCAACCCAGTCCAACACACTCTGGTATTCAGCATCGGTACCAAAATCCCACATCATCTTCCCCTTCAATTAGTTCCAATTGTGAACTGATTGTCATCCCCTGGGTTTCTGTTGGCAAGCTTTGCGTACGAATCCAGTTGACGCGAATTCGACTTTATGACTTTCCTGAATGGTGCTATGCAGCAAGAGTTTTTGCGATGGCAACGGTTCGTTGCACCAGTTCTTCCAGGGGAATCTCGCTGTAACCCGCCAGACCCAGACCTACCCGGTTCTGCCAGGGATCGGTCCAGTGTTTCGGGATCGCATCACCCTGAAGACCCCACAGCGCGCCGACCGTCGCGCCGTTACAGTCAGTATCAAGACCTGCGGCGACAACGTCGCCGATGGCAGCGCTGAAATCATCCAGGTGCGAATACAGTGCCCACACCACAATCGCGAGATTGTTGATTGTATGTACCGGTGAAAGGCCTTCATACCGATCACGAATGAGCTTGTCACCCGTGCCGTCCCCGGCAAGTTCGCGCCCGAGCTTAATCGCACCAGTCGCCTCGGAATCTTCAGGCAATTCCTTCATCGCAAGCTGTAGTGCTTCATCCGGAGGGGAAGTGGCAAGCGCTGCACCGAGCGCTGCAACGAATACCGCGCCGTGTACGCCGTCCCCTCTATGGGAAAGTTGAGCGTCACTTTTCGCGAGTTCAGCTGCCTGCGCGGGTTTTCCAGGGTACACCCAGCCATACATATCCGTGCGGATTTGCGCCCCAATCCAATCGTTGTAGGGGTTATCCGAGCATTCAGCAAGATCGAAACCTGGCTCACTTCCATTGGCGAACCATTCATGGCCGCGCGCTAACAGGGTGCGATATGCAGCTCTTTCGGCGGTAAAGGTGAAACCAACTGGCAGCAGATTCAACCAGGTTCGAGCTACATCAACCGTTGCCAGTTTGGCGCCATGTTCCTCCAGCATCAGAAGCGACAGAAAACTGTAGTTAATGTCGTCGTCAGGTTCACTGCGTTCAATCGCTTCCCGGCACCATTCACGTTTGACGTTCGAGGACTTAACGTAGCCGATGTAGTCCCGCAAAGGGTGCGCATCGGCACGATGCAAATATTCCGCAAGGGCGTCATATCCCTCGCGCATCGATAACAGTTCAACGGGTTTGCCGAGTTGGCAACCAGAAATGCGGCCTTGCCACGCGCGGCGTATTCTGGATTCCAGGTCACTCATTTTATTATTTATGAAATGCGTTAGTGATTCATAATACTTCAGTCCAATATTGGCAGGCTAGTGGCCCTGGATTCCGCGGACATGAGCGCCGAGTGAATAATGGGGATAGGTAGTGATACCTATCCCCATCACGAGGTTTGCTACTGTTGCAGTTCTCGGACCTAGAAACTAACAGCCCCTGTTAACAGCAGGTTGACAAACTCGTCTCGCTGGTCATCATCCAGAAAGTTACTAATGGCGACGACTGCTTTCGCAGTTTCCTCCTGCAGGTGTTCTGCACTTTTAACCCTGCCGGAGAGTACTTCGCGTATCTCATCTAGTGTAGGTGTGCCGTCTTCTAGAAGATTCGCCATACCAGCGACAGTCCGTTTCTCATCGAGTTCGGCCTGCTCTCGTTCGGTCTTCAACTGGTTAAGGATCGACGCCATTTTACGGGTTTGTGAATCATCCAGGTCCAATCGATGTGCTAGGTACCTGAGAGGCCTTCGAACACCAAAATTGCGGCCACCTCTGTGGTGCCATCTGGATTCATAGTGGGGTTTGTAGCTGTGATTGGCCGCATAAGCAAAACGCCACGGCGAAAAGTAGTTGGTATGTCTCATCAAGACTCCTCCAATTGATTGGGGATAAATCACCGGGGTAAATGCCTCCGGTGCGTTTTTGACTTCGGCTTTGCCTGAAGCCTGGATAAACTTTAGTCCCATCCCTTGCAGACTGCAATCGAAAGAGGTGCTTCAGCGATTAACCCAGGCAGGTGGGATTTCAGGTACTCAGGATCCAGCTGCAATTCCAGAAATGTTTGATACCTCTATATCCCCCCCGTGGTGCCATTGAATGACTTGATCTGCATACTGGAGAAGGTTGGGATTGTGGGTGACATAGATGCACGTGATATTCAAGGACTTCAGGGTGTCCATGATTTTCATCTCGATTTGAGCATCAATATGCGCGGTACCTTCATCGAGAAACAGAATTCTGGGCTGGTTGTACAGAGCCCGGGCGAGAAGTAAACGTTGTTGTTGTCCCTCGGAAAGTGCAGTGCCCATGTCTCCGATGAGGCTCTCGTATCCCATTGTCATTCTCAGGATGTCCTCATGTATTTCAGCGTGTCTTGCCGCTTGAAGTATCCTGTCGGCATCCGCAGACAGGTCAAAAAAGGTGATATTGTCTTTCAACGAACCGGAGAACAGCTCATCCTCCTGGGTGACGGCCGATATCGCACCACGGTAGCTGCGTAGAATAGTTTTTGACAATGGCTGACCGTCAACCAGTATCTGGCCATCTGTGGTGTTGGACAAGCCCATCAACACATTGAGTAAGGTTGACTTTCCGCTACCGGATGGACCATAGAGGGCGACGAAGTTACCAGCAGGGATCTGCAACGAAAGATTCTCGAAAATTGGCAGTTTGCTGCCGGTATAGGTGAAAGAAACTCGCTTGAGTTCTATCTCCCCGCTGATCGGAATGGTGAAGTGACGTTCGCTTTCGAGACCAGCCTCAAGCTCTGAATTGGTGATATCGGATACACGTTCGAGGTGCAGACCAACCATCCAATATTGCATCACCTGGTTAATTATCGACGTCACGGCCGCGGAAAAATTGTAACGATAGGACATGAAGGCATAGAGCATTCCGATTGAAAGCAGGCCTCCCATGACTTCTTTTGCGCCCAGATAGACGACAAGCAGGTATTCAAGGCCGGTTAGTGTATTGTTGACCGCTTCATAACTGACCGTGAGTCGTCCGATTCGTGCATTGTTCGTCAGGCTCTCTGCAAATTGATTTCGCCAGGCGCTTTCTCGTTGCGACTCTCGACCTGCCAGTTTAATACTCTGCAGGGATCGGATGGATTCCATAAAGAGGCTGTCCAGTTTGGCAACTGAAGTGATGACTTCATGGTTACTATTGCGCAACGGACGAAATTGAAGTGCCCGAAATATGCCATAGAGCGTGGCGGACACAAGCACAACCAGGGTTAACTTGGTTGAGTAGACATACATCATCGCCAGCGTCGTCATTGCCAGTAATCCATCAATGACGATTGAAATACTCCCGTTTGTGATGAAATTCTGAATGGGTTTCACCGAATCAAAGCGGGATATTACGTCACCCAGATGGCGTTTCTGGAAATAGTCCATAGGCAAGCGGATTAGATGATGCATCACACTGTTGCCCAGGTTGTAACTCAATTGATTCGTTAGATAGATGCTTGAGAAGCCACGTATGGTTTTGGTTGCGACAGAAATAAGTGTCAACGCTGCAAAGCCAAGCACCAACACCAGGAGTAGATCCGCGTCATGTTTTACCAATACTTCGTCAACCACGAGTTGCACATAGAAAGGCGTGGCCAGAGTAAATAACTGTATTAGCAAGGACAACACCAGGATCTGTACCAACGAAGAAGTTAAGCCTTTGGCACCGCGCCAGAAATCCCAGATTTTCAACTTGTTGTGTTCGGACCCGGTAACGAATGTACTCCTTGGAGAGAGCTCCAGCGCAATACCGGTAAAGCGCTGGCTGACTTCTTTAAGCGAGTACTTTCTGACACCCACCGCTGGATCATGAATGACGATTGATCGTCGCGATACCTGTTTCAACACAACAAAGTGATTGAAATTCCAATGCAGGATAGCGGGCGCGGACAGATCGACTAGTTCCTCAATACCAAGTCGTACCGCCCTGGTAGTCAGCTCCAATGAATCAGCAAGATCAATGATAGTCTGGATGGTTGCGCCTCTTGCCGAAGATCCAAAATTTCTGCGCAGAGAAAGCAGGTCACAACGATATCCGTGGTATGAAGCGATCATGGCGATGCAGGCCAGCCCACACTCCGCTGACTCAGCCTGAAGAATGCTCGGTAGTTTGTTTTCCCCCGAGAGGTTTAACATAAACAACTACCAGGTACGGCCGCGCTGTGCATAGAGTGGGTTGAGCATCCAAGCGAGGATTGAGCGTTTTGCCTGCACGATATCAGCGGTCAGCAGCATGTCTGCCTGCAGGGATTTCTCTTCGCCGAAGACCGTTATAGTGTTTTTCTGTAAGGCAACTTTTGCTACGAAAACTGGCTCATGCACCTGCATGGGTCCGGTGATATCCCCGGGATTAATGGCTGCATCAGAAATCGAAATGATAGTCCCCGCTTGTGTTCCAAACTTCTGGTAGGGAAAGCTGTCGTACATTAGCCGTACGGGTTGTCCATCGTTAGTTAAACCGGCAGCTCGACTGGGTATTAAGAGCCAGGCGAAAAGATGGGAATTCCGAGGTAGTATTGAAAGAATAGGACGATGACTGCCTATGGAATCACCGGTACTCACATTGATTGCAGTAATCACACCGGCAATCGGCGCCGTTATCAGATAACTTGATCGAGCACGAATTTCGGTGATTCTTTGGTTAAGGTCGGACACCTCTTTGTCTAATGTCGCGAGTTTGTCCTGCAACACCACCGGCAGAACCTTAAGCTGGTGTCTGGCATTCTTCATATCAGCCTCAATTTGCGTTATGCGCTGGGCAATTCGAGCCAGTTCCTTCTGTTCGTTCAGGTTTGCTGTCTTGGATTGAAACCATTGACTGTCGGACACGTATCCTTTGGTTTTCAAGTTGTGAATTGCATTTAACTGTTGAGACGTGAGAGAAGTCCGGGAGATCTGTAGAGCCTGGACTCGATGAAGATGAGTCAGTTCCTCTTGCAATGATGCAAACCTGGTCATCTGCCAATCACGATTCAGAATGGCCCTTTGCTTTTCCCGTGCCATGCTTTGTGAAAGGCGTTCTTTTTGGCCCAGTAATTCTGCCAGTATTTCTTCGTTCACTTCTTCTCCGTCCACGAGCGAGTAAGGTGTTCGCACTTGCAGTAGCGGTTGATCTTGCTTGACCAGTTCTCCTTCTTTGACGAGTAGATTCCCAGCGATACCTTTAGCAGCCGGGTAGACCTTTGAAATGCCGCCGTCAGGTTTCAGGTAACCCGAGACCGTTTCTTTTCTGGCGTATTCTCCAAAGTGCAAAAATGTGATGCCTACGGATGTAATGAAAAGGAGGATTAGGGTCAGGGAGCGAATCGTAAGAGGCTGTGCAATCATCGTGCCTCCAAGGGAACGCTGACCCGCGTATTCAACAGCTTCCCTTCTGTAGAGTTCGTTATCCGAGTCATTCATCGGTCATAAGTGGCTGCACTTGAGCCAATTTCTCAATGATAATTTTCTTTGTAAATGCCAGGAGTAAATTACACGGAACACAAAAAAGCAAAAATAGCTAATGACTGAAATGGATGTAGGAAAAAGAGGTTAGAAGATTACGGTGATAAGTTAGAATCGTGTTTCCTGAGGCACAGCCCCGAGCGGTTCTAAACAAACGGAAAAATTGTGCAATGGCCTACATCGATTCTTATTACAGCCGCACTTCTGAACCTGGCATACAAGCGCGGGCGTTGCAGGAACAGATTGATACAACCGTGTGCATTGTTGGTGGCGGTCTCGCTGGGATCTCTACTGCATTAGGGCTCGTTGAACGCCGGGTAAGTTGTGTGTTACTTGAATCCCAACAAGTTGGCTGGGGTGCTTCCGGGCGCAACGGCGGTTTCGTAGGTCGTGGATTTTCACAAAGTGCACTTAAACTGACGAAAACCGTGGGCGAATCCCACGCGAAACGGCTCTATTCGCTGACCGGGCAGGCCTGTGAGCTGATTCAACACAGAATAAAAGGCCATGAGGACTCGATTCGTCAACCCGGAACAGGTTCTGTCACCGCTTCCTGGTTCGATGATGAGTCGGGTGTAAAGCATTATGTTGAAGAGATGAATCGGATTTTTAATGAATCGTTGGAATTCTGGCCGCGAGGAAAGATTGCTGAGAATTACCTGACGACCCGTTACTACGATGGCTTCCTAAAGCCAGACACCATGCGCTTTCATTCACTTAACTATGCGTTACACATGGCGAGACTTGCAATGGAAAAAGGGGCCAGAATATTTGAAGGCACTCCTGCAGAAAAAATCGGCAGGAAAGGCAGCAGGTGGCATATAGTCACACCATCTGGCGTTGTAAATGCCGACCAGATTGTCTATGCCTGCAGTGGTTATATTGGTTCATTGCACGGCAAACTGAGCCGGGCAACTTTGCCGGTGGCGACTTTCATTCTCCTGACCGAACCGCTGGGGGACAGGCTTCGTGATGCCATAAGGTCACCTTATGCAGCTGCTGACAATAGGTTTTCATCAAACTATTACCGTGTCGTTGGTGATAAACAAATACTCTGGGGTGGCAGGGTTTCTATGTTTCACCCGGCACAGGAACGACTCAGAGTCATCATGGTGAATGACCTGCTGTCCGTTTATCCGCAACTCAAAGGTATTGTTGGGGAGGTCGCCTGGGGAGGCGTCATGGGATATGCGAAGCACAAGATGCCACAAATTGGCCAGTTAAAACCCGGAGAATGGTATTGCCAGGGTTTTGGCGGGACCGGCATGGCAACGACAACTATGGGGGGAGAATTGATCGCTTCGGCTATAGCTGCAGGTGATGATCAGTACCAGGTGTTTGCACCCTTTGGTCTCAATTATGTTGGTAAACCCTTTGGTCCGGTCATTGCGCAGTTAGCTTACTGGTCTTATCAATTACAAGATGCATTGCAGGTCAGTCGGTTAAATCGAAAGTTTTGATTCGGTTGATGTTGTTGCTGTTACCGCGCCGTAATTGCGGTTAATGACCTGTATCGCTATAAACAGAACCACAAGCGCTGGAAAGACGATGAAGGGTGTGGGATAGATTCCGGCGATTAGGAAAGTAACGAAAGCCACTGATCCTGCCACCAGGGCATAGTAAAACTGCGTTGTTACATGATCTATGTGTGGACAATCAGCACCTATTGAAGCCAGCACAGTCGTGTCTGAAATCGGTGAAGTGTGATCACCGAATAAGCCACCGCTTAATACCGCTGCAACTGTCAGATACATTGGCGCACCAATCGAATGTGCAACTGGAACTGCAAGCGCCATCAAAATCGCAAAGGTTCCCCAGGAAGACCCGGTGGCTAGTGAGATCACTGCCCCCAGAAGAAATACCAGCGCGGGAAGCACGGAAGGGTTTATACCCTGGCCCACGAGAACAGAGAGTGTTTCCGCTGTACCGAGATCTTTAACGACTGAACTTAAGGACCAGGCGAGTATGAGGATGATCACGACGAAAACCATCGTTTCCGTTCCCTTGACGAATGTATTCAAGGAATCATTCAGGGAAGTTCGCTGGTGTTTATATGTTAGGTACGCGCAGGCAAGTGAAGCCGCGATATAGGCAATAGTCAGGGTTGAGCGAACGTGAATACTGGTAAGTTCATCTTTCATTGCATACCAGGTTAATAATCCTGCGATGAGGCCCAACAATATAGTTAAGGGTACCACGAAAAGACTTATTGGAGGCGTGGTATCTTCAGTTCCTTGGATCAGCGGTTCAACGTCTTCATCTAGTTGGTACTGTTCTTGAGCCTTTCGCATCGGACCGAAGTCCCGACCGCCCAGGATAAAGAACAAAACTGATGCCAACGTCAATATTGCGTAGAACTGGTAAGGGATAACGTTGACCAGCACTGTTAGTGACGGTTCGGTCAAGCCGCTATCGATGTATGCCTGTTCAATCAGTCCCATAATGTAGGCGCCCCAGCCAATAAAAGGGATGAGGATGCAAATAGGGGAGGCGGTGGAGTCCAGTATGTAAGCTAGCTTCTCCTTACAGATTTTTAATTCTCGAAAAATCGGCCTGAACAGGGGGCCGATAATCAGCGCATTGCCTGAATCAGTGAAGAAAATAGCCAGGCCAGATACCCAGGTGGAGAACTGGGCACGCTTTGCGTTGGAAATTAACCGTGTCATTCCTCTCGCAAAGGCCTTAGCCCCACCAGACTCTTCAAGAAGTTTGATAAATCCACCGATGGCCATCATGGTGAAAATAATCTGGATATTCGACGGTGTACTGATCTCAACGAAGATTCTGGTTTCGATCAGGTCTAGCGTTGCGGCAAACGGATTGTATGCAGTTAAAATCATCGAACCGCTAAACACACCCAGGCCAAGTGAAACAACAATGTTACGAGTCCACATGGCCAGTATTACCGTAAGCACCGGTGGCACCAGGGACAACAACCCGTAATCTTCCATTCCCAATCCAGTTGAGTTTTAGATTTCAATCCTAACATGCGGCATGACGGCCAACCCCCTGTCATACCTGCCAGCCGAACTGGAACCACCTGACGAGATTGAATATACTGCGCATCCGCTCCGCCCGTAGCTCAGCTGGATAGAGCACCAGGCTTCGAACCTGGGTGTCGGGGGTTCGAATCCCTCCGGGCGGGCCATTTTACTGTCCCCAACAACCCTCGCTAGGTGCAAACTGCCACAAAATACGCAACTGCCACAAAAATACTGGTGGATTTGGCGGAAACAACTCGTTATCGCTTTAAGAATGGCCGTTACTACTTTTCCTATTTCGTTCCTACAAGGGATGTATAAAATTACGAACACCATTCCAGAGACCATGCAGAGTGATTAAGAAACCGTTAGCAAAAGTCGGACCCATTACGTTTTTTGAAGGTCCGACCAAGACTGCTAG
>JAPUGI010000136.1 GCA_027292925.1 Gammaproteobacteria bacterium | reverse complement strand
ACGACCCGCACTTTCTCGCTATTGCAGCAGGTGGCCACGATCCTCGCCCAAAAGATACACTCTCGGACCTGCTGGCAAGTCCTCGATTAGCAGAGATTATCAACTGGTTGCGCCGACGACCCCTGATACACCATGACCACGAATCCGGGATTACCATGGTGCACGCTGGTATCCCACCACTGTGGGATCTCAATACTAGTCTTGACCGTGCAAAGGAAGTGGAAACTGTATTGCAAAGTGAAGACTACTGTTCTTTTTTACAGGACATGTATGGCAACCAGCCAGATCAATGGCAAGAGGACCTTGTCGGTATAGATCGACTTCGAATAATTACCAACTACTTCACCAGAATGCGTTTTTGCACCGCAACCGGGAACCTGGAACTTACTCAAAAAGGTAAGGAGGCTCCGGCGGGATTTTCACCCTGGTTTGAATTTTCGCGACCTGACCATGAAATAATGCGTATCTTGTTCGGCCATTGGGCTGCACTCGGCGGGATTACCAACAGTGATCATGCCATTGGCCTCGATACCGGTTGTGTCTGGGGTCGAAATCTCACTGCACTTCGCATCGAGGACAACCGACTTTTTTCTACTCCCTCTGGGTCAGATCTTTCGTTGTAACATTTCATCGACTTTTTCGATGAGACGGGGGTCAGATTTTTCGTCATCACATAGTTGACTCCGTTTTTCTAGTTTCTCCTAATCTGTGCTATTAATATCTGATGGCAAAAAACCAACCCAAGAACACCTATCTGGTAGGAGGCGCTGTTCGCGATAGCTTGCTGGGTCTGGCCGCTGCAGAACGCGATTGGGTCGTCGTCGGCAGTAGTGTTGCAGAAATGAAAGCGGCTGGATTTACCCAGGTGGGTAAAGATTTCCCTGTTTTTTTACATCCGGAAACACAAGAAGAATATGCACTTGCCCGCAGAGAACGGAAAATTCGACCAGGACACACGGGATTTGAAACTGACGCAAGCGATAAAATTACGCTTGAAGAAGATCTTAGGCGACGAGATCTAACCATCAACGCTATTGCGCGGGACGAGCAGGGAAATCTGATTGATCCATGCCACGGATGTGAAGATATTGAGTCGCGAACGATCCGTCATGTTTCGGCAGCGTTCGATGAAGATCCGCTCAGGGTACTTCGGGTCGCGCGGTTTGCAGCAAGGCTTTCGCCACTCGGATTTCAGGTAACCGATGAAACCCGAATGTTATGTGAGGCGATGGTCAGTCGGGGTGATCTCTCGGAATTGGCCTCTGAGCGGATTTTTCGGGAATTAGACAAGGCTCTGGCAGTCGATCATCCGGAAATCTTTTTCAGGTTTCTCGCCAGGATATCCGCTGCCGAACATCTTTGGCCGGAGCTCAATGACGCCTCGATTGACTTACTTGCCAAGGCCACCACAGGCACGAGCAACGTACAGCGCTTTGCGATTCTATTCAGCCATAGCCCAGTAGATAGGATCAAATTTCGTTGCAAACAGCTCAAGGCTCCGAGCCATTATCGGGCACTCGCGGTTAACTGCAGCCAGCATATGTCGACCTGGAGCCAGGTTTCCACGCTCTGTGCTGAAGAAATTGTTGGATTCCTTTACGATCTGGATGCAATTCGCAAACCTGATCGGTTCAGGGAGTTTAATGATACCTGTAGCCATATTGTCCATGCCCAGGCATCTGACTGTCGCCAGCAGCACCTGTGGATAGATTATTTTTCGATAGTTTCCAATATCACTTCCACCAACGTAGGTGCTAACCTTAGAGGTCCAGCGATCGGCAAAGCAATAAAAAAACACCAAATAGAGGCAATCGAGTCATATCATGAAGACTAAAGTTGTTCTCGTGACTGGCGCGGCAAAACGGATAGGGGCTCAAATTTCCCGGGCTTTTCACTACGCGGGATACAATGTCATCCTGCACTACCATCAATCTGTCGATGAGGCCAAAAAATTACAAAGTGAACTGAATTCCCAACGACCTGACTCAGTCTCCCTCATGTGTCTTGATCTGGTTAAGAACTGTCAATGGCATGAAATCGAGGACCGGTGCCTTGAACAATGGGGCAGGTTGGATGTACTGATTAACAATGCTTCGACCTTCTACCCTACCGTCGTCGGCACGGTCACAGATTCACAATGGGATGATCTAATCGGGTCGAACCTCAAGGCGCCCTATTTCTTGAGCCAGGCGTTGGCGCCCCGCCTTAAGGAATTTGCAGGCAATATTGTTAACATCTGTGATATTCACGGCGACCGACCTTTGAAAAACTACAGTGTATATAGTGTCGCCAAGGCGGGACTAGCCATGATGACGCGGGGCCTTGCCAAGGAATTAGCGCCGGAAGTCAGAGTGAACGGTATTGCCCCTGGTGCCATTCTCTGGCCAGAAAAACAGGCTGAAGTTAAAGACAGTACGAAGGCAACTATCATTCGCCAAATACCGTTGAAACGTCAGGGCGCGCCTGAAGATGTTGCTAATACCGCGGTATTTCTGGCAAGAGATGCACCCTATATCAACGGCCAGATACTGTCCGTCGACGGCGGCAGGTCCCTTAGTTAGTACCGGCTCAAAAAATCATCACTTTGGGTCAGGGCGAGCACCATCACTTGTTACAACCTCACAGCTCTCGCGAAAAAGCGGAATAGTCAGTGTTACCAATTGGATCAGTTGTCGCTTTCTTCTCTCGCCACCGCGCGGTAACCAATATCGGTTCTGAAATACATATCTTCAAAGGAAATGTCGTTGACCAGCCGATAGGCCGCTGACTGTGCTTCTCCTACGGTTCTTCCTAACGCCGTTACGCCGAGCACCCTGCCGCCACTGGTTTTTACAACGCCGTCTTCGAGTTTAGTACCGGCATGGAATACTTTGCCATTTTCTATGCTGTCCAGGCCGTCAATGGCGCACCCTGTGGCATAGTTTCCCGGATATCCACCAGAGGCGATAACGACCGTCAGCGCGACATTGTCATCGAACTCAATTTGCTTTCCCTTAAGGTTGCCTTTGGTAGCAGCAACGCATAATTGCACCAGGTCGGATTTCATCCTCATCATCACGGGCTGAGTCTCAGGGTCTCCAAAACGGCAATTAAACTCAATGACCTTTGGATCACCGTCATCGTCGATCATCAGCCCGGCATATAAAAAGCCGGTATAGGGATGCCCGTCTTCAAACATCCCAGCAATCGCTGGTTTGATGACCTGTTCAATTATTCGATTGTGAACATCGGCCGTGACAACCGGCGCTGGTGAGTAGGCGCCCATACCACCTGTATTCGGCCCTTTGTCGTCATCATAAGCTGCCTTGTGATCCTGGGAAGATGCAAACGGTACAAAGCTCTTTCCATCGGCGATCACAATGAAGCTGGCCTCCTCGCCAACAAGAAACTCCTCGATCACAACGCGAGCACCGGCTTCGCCAAACGCATTGCCACTGAGCATATTCACAATGGTGAATTCTGCATCGTCATGGCTATGAGCGATGACCACGCCTTTACCGGCCGCGAGACCATCGGCTTTGATCACCACAGGCGTTGACATATTTTTTACAAATTCAACGGCCAGGTCAGCGTCTTCAAAACTGCCATACCGGGCAGTTGGTATGCCGTACCTGGTGAGGAAATCCTTGGTAAAACTCTTTGACCCCTCTAACTGGGCAGCACCCTTACCCGGTCCCAAACAGGTCAAACCCGCCGCTTGAAATCGATCTACTACTCCTGCAACTAGCGGGGCTTCCGGTCCAATAATGGTCAGATCAACATCGCGGCTGCGTGCGAATTCAATCTGTGCAGCAAAGTCCATCACGTCGATATCAACATTTTCCATCTTGTCCTCAGTCGCCGTCCCTGCATTCCCAGGGGCGATGAAAACGCGCTCGACTCCGGAAGACTGGGCGATACGCCAGGCGAGACCATGTTCTCGCCCACCGTTGCCGGTCACCAATATCTTCATTCCTGTTTTCTCTTTTCCCACCACAGCCTTAATGGCGAAAGTGCCGCATGCCTGTAAACATCATCGCCATATTGGCCTCGTTGGCGGCAGCAATAACCTCCTCATCACGAACTGATCCTCCCGGTTGGATTACTGCACAGATGCCAGCTTCTGCGGCTGCATCTATGCCATCTCTAAACGGGAAAAACGCATCGGAAGCCATCACAGAGCCTTCAACCTGCAGACCCTCATCCTGGGCTTTTATGCCTGCGATTTTTGCGCTATAGACTCGGCTCATCTGACCCGCACCGACACCGATTGTTTGGCAGTTCTTCGCGTAGACTATTGCATTGGATTTCACGTACTTGGCCACTTTCCAGGCAAACAGAAGGTCGCGCTTTTCCTCATCTGTTGGCTCACGTTTTGTTACGACTCGGAGCTTAGCTTCATCCAAAAGGACACTATCCCTGCTTTGAACAAGCAAGCCGCCATTGACACGTTTGAAATCAAACGCTGATGAAGCATCAGCGTCCGATACCGAGTAATCAAGGACACGAACGTTCTTTTTTGTGGCAAAAATCTCCAGCGCCGCTTCTTCGATTCCAGGTGCCACAACTACTTCCATAAATTGCTTCTCGACAATCTCCTTAGCCAGCACACTATCCAGACTTCTATTAAAGGCAATGATCCCGCCAAAGGCGGATGTTGGGTCAGTTGCAAATGCCAATTGATAGGCCTGAAGTAAATTCCCACTCTCTGCGACTCCACACGGGTTGGCATGTTTGACAATGACGCAGGCTGGTTCGGAAAATGATTTAACACACTCAATGGCGGCATCAGTGTCGGCTACATTATTGTAGGACATCTCCTTACCTTGTAGCTGCCTCGCGGTGGACACACTAGCACCGTTAGCATCGGCTTCGACGAAAAATGCAGCTCTCTGGTGAGGATTCTCACCGTAGCGCATTTCCTGTTTTTTTATAAATTGGTGCGTCAATGTACTGGGAAATTGTTGCCCTATTAGCGAATCCTCAGGACAGGCACCCTGCCCAGCGCTATTAGTGGCACCCGGTTCAGGGCTGTCAATGGCACCAAGATAGTTTGAGATCGCTGCATCATACTTTGCTATGTGCGCGAAGGCCTTTACGGCCAATTTGAACCTGGTGGAACGACTCAGCATACCCTTACGGTTTTGCATTTCTTCGGTTACTGCCGCGTAGTCATTGACATCAACGACGACCGCAACGCTCTCAAAATTTTTCGCAGCAGACCTGAGCATTGCAGGCCCTCCAATATCGATGTTTTCGACAGCAGCAGCGAAATCACAATCAGATTTAGCGATTGTTTGTTCAAATGGATAAAGATTAATCACAAGCAGATCAATGGGTTCAATCCCATATGTTTGCATCACTTCTGCATCGATACCCGAACCATCGGCATTACGTCTACCTAACAAGCCACCATGAATTTTCGGGTGCAGCGTCTTCACGCGGCCCTCCATCATCTCGGGGTACGATGTATAGTCAGACACTTCGCGCACTTCAACGCCGTTTTCCTGCAGGAGTCTGTGTGTGCCACCTGTAGACAACAAGCCAACATCAAAACTGGCTAATTCCCTGGCAAACCCGACCAGGTCAGATTTGTCGCTGACACTAATCAGTGCATTTCGAATTGGGACGTTTGACATCGTGAAATCCTAAAGCAGACCATACTTTCGAAGTTTT
>JAPUGI010000135.1 GCA_027292925.1 Gammaproteobacteria bacterium | reverse complement strand
CAAACCCAGACGCTCACACAGAAATGCCTTGCGTCCGTCAACACTGCACATTACATGAGCAAACAGTTTGGGTTGGTCATCAAAGATTTCTTCATCGATAAATATTTCATATACCAGCTGCTTCGAGCCTGGTGTTGCCTGGCCACGACAAACAAATTTGTAACTGATACCGCGCACCGGCTGAAAACGCCAACCATCCCGATACAGACTATGTCCTCTGGCACTCATATAAAACGCCATGGCCTGCAGACACGCATCAGCCATCAACGTACCCGGCATACAGGGGTCGTTCTTGAAATGTCCGTCGAAGAACCAGTCGTCGGCATGGATGTCCTCGATGATACGCAGATAACCCCGCCCGGCAGGACCGCCTGTTGGATCGTAGTGCGTAACTTCTCCAAGAAAATTACCCTGACCCGTTGGAGACCCTGGTGTCCGTGTATGGGTATGAGCCCGGGCGAATTCATCGCCAAAGCACTGCTGCAGATCACCCTGCAGGTAAGCCGCGACATCGGCCCGGCTAAAGCTCTGTTTGTGGCAGTTCGCAACCGCTTCACCGGCTTTCGCCTCAGCGGTGTAATCTGCGGATTCGGCGTCCCAGATCACACCAGCAGAATCTGCCAATTCTTCCTTGCTGAAGAATCCCGCCTGGCCGTTGCGAACTGAAATTCGTTTTTCGCCGTTGATGTGACAATCGTAGTGGAAAAAGAACAGGCGAACGTCTCCTTGCTGCGCATGCCCGTCCACCTTGATTTCGTATTCAAGTGTTTCACCCGGCTGTGGCAGTTCGCCATGGAAGACAAGTTCACACCCCAGCAATCGGTAGGCACGCTCTCCCTGGTTGTGGAAATCGATACCCAGCCATGAAATTAACAGCAGGTCGGCCTGCCCTGACTCGATAAATATGCCCGGTGGCATGCGGCTTTGATGCAAGTACCAGCTATCATGATGCACATCCGTTTCGGTCCACACGGTTCCCGTTCCCATGGATCCCGGCTCGCCTTCAATACCCAGGACCCGGTCGCAGAGTAATAAAGGTGGTTCCGGCATTCGCACCTGGACCGCGAATTGATCCTGCTTCTCAAACAACGGGCCAAACACGGACGAAATTTTTCCACCAGCAAGAACTTCTACTTCCTGACGAGAAAAAGAAGGCCCGGGGCGAACAGCAGGTTTCTGAACATCAGTTCCTTTTTTAGGAAACTCAACCAGGGCCACAGGTGTAGCCACATTATCCCCAGCAATAACTTGTGCTGAAGGCGTTGCTACACTTTTAACATCCGCCGATAGGATTGATTCCGGAGGAGATTCTGGAGGAGCTAGTTCCGAAAGATTAGGCACAGGTGCGGCGCCAAGGAACACGGCCTGCATCCGCGCCATTGTTTCCTCATAGGCACGTTGTCCGGTAAGTTGTGCAGCAAGAAAAGCCTCGTGTACCTGCAGCATCTGATGATGCGCATCAATCAGCAACTGGTGCCCGGTAACTGAGGATGGGGCTGATGCTACGCCAGCGGAGTTAGCGGGTTTTTCGACAAGGGACAGCGGCGCCGGGCGTTGCGGCTCATCTTCAAGAAATTGTGCCACGCCAACCGGTGCAGTACTAATAGTATGGGCCAGGGCCGGAGCCGCAGGAAGCAGGCGTCCTTCTGCAGGACCGGCAGCACAAACCGGCGGGAAATATGCTTGCGTTGCGGCGTCGCCGGTAGCTTGCTCACTTTGCATGACAGCTTGAACCTTAATGGCCGGTAGGCGCAAATTAAACTGAATCGATGGTCCTGAAGACTCCTCGGGTTCCGCACCCGTAAGATCAATATTTGACAAATCGACTGCAACGCCTGCACACCAGAGCGCAGCCACGGCCCTGTAAAGCTGGGTCATTGACGGAACCCCAGAATGATCCAGAGAAACAGCCAGGTGTGGTCGGTCGCCCAGGATCTCGCCAATGGCGCTGGTGAGACTATTGCGTGGACCATGCTCAACGAATATTCGTACACCGTCTTGCCATGCTGCTTCTACAATGCGCGGAAAGTCGATCGTTTGCAGCGCCTGCCCAGTCAGTGCGTCGGCAACTTTCTTCTTACTAACCGTGTAAACCCCATCCAGATAATTCGAGTAGAAGCGAATGCCTGTGGGTACTTTTGTCTCCCGGGTGTGTAACTTCCTCCATGTTGATTCGAACGGTTCAACAACCGCGCAATGAACCGCCAGGTCATGGCCCAGTGGAATCGTGTCCGGATTACCCAGTCGCTGCAGCACGGCTTTACATGCAGATTGCTTTCCGCCAATTACAGTATCCCGGTCTGACTGGATAATTGTCAGGTAGACAAATTCTTCGTCTTCGACTGCACGGCGGACCGCGTCGCGAGGTGCAAGCACCCGGTAGTTTTGCCAGTCGACGTGTTCGTTCTCACCAAGATTCCAGACCCGGCGAACAGATGAAAAGTCTTTCGCAAGCGCAGAGGAATACAATTCGCTTGCGTCTATATCGCGAAGCAGTGAGTCCATGTCCTGCCATGCACCAAAGGCAAACATGGCATTGGTTTCACCTGAAGAAAGACCGATCGCAACGTCAGGTTTGAGACCCAGCAATTCCCTGCCAATCCTTGCGTGCAACTGGCACAGGTAGGAAGAACCAGCCAGCTGATAAGAAGGTAGACGATGCCGATCATCAGCAGGATCAGATGCAACTGTCATGGCTGTTGCTGCCAGGGGCATCTCATCGGCCAGGTCAGCGGAGATGCCAGGGAGCCCGGGGAACAGGTCCCGTCCCATGCCCGGGTATGCAGATGCCGCCCCGGTGAATACCGAGGCCATCTCCCCTTCAATGGGGCCGTCTGAGAAACTAACCCCATCCAGGGACCATGCTTTCAGATCACTCTTGGCGGAAATCGCTGCGACAGCTCGCTGGCGAAGCCCGGCCATGTCATCTGCTTTGCCAACCAGGGCTACCCGGCACGGACCATTGTCCCCGCTCGTCCCCGCTTCAATATTTGCCACAAGTGACCGACGATTACCGGCCCCGTAAACTTCCATCAACGGCCGGTCAGTCGCTGCGAATGCTTTTGCACCATCGGCCCGCTGCAACAACCAGGTGCTGGTTTCGCCAAACACCGATCGATTGCGAATAACGGCGGATTCCTGCTTGATTCCATTTTTGTGTTCAGATCCCGGGGTCAGTCCGGCACGCAGTAACTGGATAGCAGCAGCCAGATTCAGTAATCCCTGTGCAGCGTGAGCAACTGGATTTGGCTCAGCGTGTTCGGCTGGCTCGTCTGGATTTTCCTGCGAAGACTCATCTCCCTGCGCTATCAACGCCAATATCTGGTCACCGTCTTGCTTGGCCCGCGCGACAGATTTCACGACCATCAACACTGCCGCATCCGCTGTGGATACATGCCCTGAAGTAATCTTCGAGATCGCCGCCGCGTGCACCTGTTCGTCTGCCAGGTCAACAGCGCCAACAATGGCAGCGTCCAACTCTCCGCGCCCAATAGCAGTCAAGGCAAGTTCCAGTGCCCCATCACCGGAAAGTTCCTCACGTGAAACCGTGTAGCCAGGTCCGGTGATATTCAACTGGTTACTCAGCCGGTTAGCAGGCACATTAGGCATCTTGCCAATGACACTGGCAGCATTTGGTGATGACGCAATCTCGCCATCAAGGTCAATATCCGCCCCACGGGGATGCAAATCCTGTATGCGCCACCGAAGGCCGTAACGGCAAACCTCACTGTCGGTTTGCATGCCTATAAAAATGCCGGTTCGACTATTTTCGATCTGCACAATAGCCGATTCAACTTCAGGCAACAGCTCCAGTAAGATAAGCTGTTGCCCGAGAGCCTCTTTAAGATCGTTAGGTGGAAATGCAAGAGATTTTGCAGAAAGGGAGATCTGGTTTTTTTGAAACTTTTTTTGAAAGTAGGAACTGTTCGCACGTCCTCCCGCAACGCGGTGACCAAACGCGTCAGCATTGGCGTCCTGGTCGGTTCGTATCGCAAGACTGACAACGGCAAAGGCAGCGTCCGCGCTATCACCGGTACTGTCATTGACAAGATCCGGCACGACTATCTCATCGCTGTTTTCCTGGACTATCAGATGCGCATTGTTGCCACCAAATCCAAAGCTGCTGATGGCAGCCAGTCGCGGACCATCACTGTGCCATTCACTGGCGTCTTCAGGTACGCGAAATCCACCGGCAGTCACCGCGTCCAGCGAGGGGGTCGCATTTGGTGTACCGGGAATTGTTTTATTTTCAAATGCCAGGAGTATTTTCAGGAGCCCGGCTACCCCGGAAGCTGTAATCAAATGGCCGAGGTTACCCTTTAATGATCCCAGGGGTAGATTGTCGGCACCCGGGAAGACTTCGCTCAAGCTGGCAATTTCTGTAGAGTCCCCTGCCTCTGTCCCGGTGGCATGGCACTCAACAAACTGGACTTTGCCGGGATCGATATCTGCCATTTCGTAAGCCTGCTTTATACAGGCTACCTGCCCTTGCGTAGAAGGAGATAAAAATCCCCCGCTTCTGCCGTCATTGGAAAGACCGATACCACGAATGACGCCGTAAATCTGATCACCATCTGCCCGTGCATCTTCGAGCCGCTTCAGTGCAACAAACACCGCTCCCTCGGATGGCACCAACCCGTCTGCTTGTCGATGGAATGGTCGACTGGTTCCGGTCTTACTCAATGCATTGAGCGCACAGAAACCCATATGGATAAACAACGGATCGGCAGCGTTAACGCCACCGGCTAACATGAGATCGGATTTGCCATCCTGTAGTCGGTCGCAGGCTATTTTTATTGCATAAAGGGCCGATGCACAGGCGGCATCCAACGCCAGCGTGCTTCCGCCCAGACCAAGACCGCGAGCAACCAGCATGGCAGGCAGGCCGGACATAAATCGGTTTTCAGGTGCGCATTCAACTTGCCCTTCACCACGCATCTGCCGCAACCAGACTTCTTCTGCAAGACGGCTGTGCGCCCTGGTGGGATAAGACAAATTACCAAGCACAACACCTGCGCGCTGCAACATCGTTTCAGCTTGGAACTCGGACTCGGCCAATGCTTGTCTAGCAGCCTCCAGGGACCAGAGAAAAACCGGGTCCAATTGTCCGATCAATTCCGCATCGAGCTGAAATTGGCTGGCGTCAAAGTGATCGGCAAAGTCCCGCACGTAGCCACCGTGGTTCGACCACATTTTGTCGAGCTCATAAGCGCCATGATCACTTAGCAAACGTTCCTGGTTAACATGCCAATCGTCCCTCGAGGCGGAACTGGTCTCAACCCGACCCTCGGCAATGATTTGCCAGAGATCATCGACGCTCTGGCAGCCGGGTAAAATACAACCCCGGCCAACAACAGCAATCGGCTGAAATTTGAACATCTTGATTTAAGGGGTCAGTGTGCCGGTCGGCTTACCCAACAGAACGTGAATGTTCACGTCCTCCATCGTCGCAATGATTTGCTTTTCGACGTTGGTAAACACGATAGACCAGGTGGCAGCCAACTTCGTTGCCTTCTTAAGGATCAGCTCGCATATCACGGGACCCTCCAGCTTCCCGGTCATGTGCCAATGTAAATGACCGAACCTTGTAGGCAGGGAAGCCAGGCCAGACCTATGTCTCTCCCACAACAATGCGAGCTGCAGGCCTCCATCCAGCATTGCCACTCGCCAATCGACGTCTGGCAAATCCGGCATCTGCAACATTCCACGGCAACCAGCAGCGGATACACCTAATAGTTGCTTCACCACCTGCAGCTTTTCGCCATGAAATAGAAATTCCTCGTAGATACGTTTCGGAGTCCATTCCCATTCGTCCAGTTTCAACGCTTCTGCTGGCGCTGCAGATTCTGACACCGGCTCGGATTCCCCTTTTTCCATATAAAGGTCCCCACCACCCAGTTCGATACTCAATTGATAATGCGCCACTCCCTCTGCATCACTCACCACCATGTTTAATAGGTCACCGGAATCGCTCCGCTCACAATCTATGTTCAGCCAGTCGCCAATACCATCAAACGCTTCTAGTTGGATACCCTTTAACACACTCAGGTCGCGAACACTCACGACACTTACCGACGGATTCAATGCACTGGCGATACTCAAACACCATTCATTGACCATCGCTAAAGGCACTACCGGTTGGCCTTGAATCAGATGACTTGAAATTTGTGGATGCAATGACGAATGAACGCGTATGCCCATTTGTTTGACTTTAGTACTCCCACCGTCATTACCAGGCATCCCCCCGTAGACGATCTCAACACAATCACCGTTTCGCCCCATGATCTCGTCGGCGAACAAGCATGCCCCGTCATCAAGGGGGATGAGTTCCACGCCCCGGGCACGAAAATGTCCGGCCAGTGAAGGATCTACCATGCCGCCAGCCCACGGACCCCAGCCAATCGATTTTGCCGAGAATCCTTTTCCACGCCTGGTTTGTTCTGCCTGGCAAATACGGTTAAGAATTTCATTGGCCATGGCATAATCGACCTGGCCCTTGTTGCCTAATCTGGCAGCGACAGAAGAAAAACAGACCAGGTGTGTCAGCGGATCTGATTCGGTAGTTTTCAATAAATTTTGTAGCCCAATCACCTTGGTGTCGAAGACAGCCTGGAACTGCTCGTCAGTTTTCTGATGGATCTCCTTATCAGCCAGGACCCCCGCGGCATGGACAATCATATTGATGGGTCCCAGTTCCGCGCGAACCATTGACATTGATGCTTCCACTGACGCCCCGTCGGAAATATCTGTCGGTAGATAAATAACTCTGGAACCAGTCGCCGTTAACTGGTCCAGATTGGCGCGAACTTCCCTTATGTTGAGGATACGACTTACTTCCCGATTGAGTTCAATCGGGGTGATTTGTCTGCCTGCTTCCGTGTACCTGGCGAGCAGTGTCTTCTTCAATTCTGCATCGCTGGCAAAATCCGCCAGGTAGTCAGGTTCTTCAGTCAGGGGTGTACGCCCAAGTATTACCAGTTTCGCAGGTCGCCGACCCAGTAATTCTTGCAGGCAGGCTGCAGTAACTCCGCGAGCGCCCCCACTCACGACGATGACGCCGTCATCGGGTAGCTCTACCGGTTGGCCAGGACTGACACCGGGTCGCGCGAGCAGGGTAATTCGCTGGCCATCAGATTGAAGTCCCACTTCTAACTCAGGACCACCCGCAACAAGCTCAGCAAATAATTCTTGTGCGATTCGCTTGGGGGACTGACCATTCGTCTCAACGTCTATCGCTTTTACGGCGACATCGGGCCACTCTCTGGAGGCCGTTTTTGCCAGGGCAGCAATACCGGCAGACCAGGCAGCATTGTTAGGTGCCCCTGACAACCCGAAGTCACCACCAGTTGCCTGAACCGTCACCAGGAGGTGGCCATGGCTTCCCATCTGCTTCGCGCAGCGACGAACCTGCTCAAATGCCTCAACATTCAGGCTCACGAGGTCTGCTGTAGCCGACTCTTTGACCGCATTCAATCCTGTTAGGAGAACCAGCCACTGTGCATCCTCTGGCGCCAGGTCGGTGATGCTGGTTTCGATACCGGTGGTCGCCAACAACGTGGCCAAATGTTTGGCCACGCCTGTGCGATCACCAACCAGGTAGAGGGGCGCTGCTTTCTGGATCTGTCCGATTGAAATTCCAGTCGCGACGCGCTCTTCAGAAACGACTTCATAACGAGTCATTTCCAGCACTTCCCGCTCTGCGGAAGGCATGTCATCCGACACGATCGCCTGGGCTGTCGCTGAAGTTGCGCCGGATGCGAAATCTATAATTTCTCCCAGCGTATTTAGCTCTGCCAGTTCGGCGGTATCCATTTCACTTAAGTGCGGTATCTGCTCCTGCAAAGTAGAGAGAATTTCAACTCGTTTGATGGAATCAATGCCGAGACCCGACTCCAGTTCCATGTCCAGAGTCAACATTTCCTTCGGATAGCCGGTTTTCTCAGCAACAACATCCAGTAGCATCGACTCGAAGTCGATATCGGATGCGGGCGCGCCTGAATCCAGTGCAGTTGATTCCGGCGCAGCAATCACCGCTGGTGCCGAGGCACTGGCCAAACTAATAATTTCCCCCAGGGTGTTAAGTTCTGCCAATTCGGCCGTATCCATTTCACCTAAATACGGCAACTGTTCCTGAAGAGAAGAGAGAATTTCAACTCGCTTGATGGAATCAATGCCGAGGCCTGACTCCAACTCCATATCCAGGGTCAACATTTCCTTGGGATAGCCGGTTTTCTCTGCAACCACATCCAGTAACAGCGACTCAAAATCGATATCGGGGGCTGGCACCGCCGGTACCTGAGCAGAATCAGTTTCTGGCGCAGCTGCCTCTAAAACTTCTGACGACGGCACAGCTGGCTCAGCAGCAATGGCACCTGCGGCGGGCATTGCAACTTGATCTGCGACTGGAACCGATTCTGCACCTGGCTGTGCAACCTGGGCAGAGCCACCTAACTGTGCAAACGCCACTTCACTAGCATGCAGGAACGCCTGGTGGGCTTCCCCCAGTGTTTTCTGAAATGACTTTTGTGCTTCCAGTGTCTGCTGTTGCAGACTTTGAAACGCTGCAACCCAGTTTGCATCTCTTACGGTTACTGACTGGGCTGACGGCATCTGTGCCACCTGCGAAACTTCAGGATTGGGACCGGGCACACCGGCAGAACCATTTTCCGGTGGATAGGGTTTACCGTAGTTGGCGCCGTCGAGTTTAACGGTGGCAGGTGATCTTTGTATAGATTCAGGCTTTGGGTCAGCCGCGGCGAAGCCTTTCCACAGTGCCTCATAATTCAATGGAACTCCGGCAACAGACAGGTTTCCTAACGCGTTCCAGAATGCAGTGCGCCCATCCTGTTTCTTGTTATCAAGGGAAATGACAGAAAACTCACGGTCTTCGAGGCAATCCTTGACCATCCCGGCCAGCAGTGAACCTGGACCAACCTCCAGAAACAGCCGAATACCGTCATCATGCATTTTCTCTATCAATTCCTGAAAGCGAACCGGATTCGCCAGCTGCCAGGCCAGCATTTTTCGAATTTTATCGGGTTTCGTTTCGTAGGTTGACGCTGTTGTATTTGAGTACACAGGGATAGACGGTTTACCGACTTCTATATCCCCAAGGAATTCATAGAATGGCTTTGCGCTTGGACCGACAATATCGGTATGAAATGCAGTCGCCACGACAAGCCTGCGAAAGGTAGCACCGACGTTCTCCAGCTGTTGTTCTGCTTTTTCGATCTCGGCAGTTTCACCTGCAATAACAACCTGGCTGGGACCATTGATATTTGCGATGCGAACCGAGCAATCCCACTGGTCCAAATATGCCTGAACCTCATCACGACCAGCGCGCACAGCAGTCATGGAGCCAGGGATGGAAGCCGCCTCGTTCATCAGCTCACCACGGCGACGAGATACGGTCAGTAAACTGGTGGGAGTTTTTAACGCCCCCGCTGCATAAAGTGCTGCCACTTCACCGTAGCTGTGGCCTGCTACCGCATCCGGCTCGAGTTCTAAGGACTTCAGCAGATTCAACATGGATAAGCTTACACAGCCGATAGCCGGTTGCGCCCACTGGGTAAGTGTCAGTTGCTCGGCCTGTTCATCCCGCGCCGCATCGGAAAAAACCGGTAGTGGAAATGCGATCTGGTCCAGTCGGTATTCCTTATCCAAATCCACAGTGCTGGCTATATCCCAGGCCTCGCGGGCCTGATCGAATTCACAGGCGAGGTCTGCGCCCATGTTCACATATTGACTACCCTGTCCCGGGAAGAGGAACCCTATCTTCGGCGGCGCAAATCCCTTGCCGGTACCACCGATACCATAATGGATGCGGTTGGGCATGGAGAAAGCCTCATCCGGCTGTGTCCTGATCTTTTCCGCAGCCTGCTGAATTTGCGTTGCAGCAGATTCGTCGTCCTCGGCAATAATCGCCAATCGGCAAACGCTGCTCGCGTCAAATTCTTTTTGCAGCCGTGCTGCCAGTTGCGCAATTGAGCAATTAGCCAGTTGCTCAGAGGCTGCCTCGGCAGCGGCAATTACTTTGCTCGCAGTTTCGCCTGAGAAAAGCAGCAGTTCAACAGGCGAATTATGATATCGCCCTTGTGTTTCCCCGGACTCATACTCCTCCAGTGCGACATGGAAATTGCTACCACCAAATCCGAAGGAACTCACAGAACCCTTGCGGGCAGATTTTGGATCGTGAATCCAGGGCCGTGTTTCTGTATTGAGATAAAACGGACTGTCTTCTATTTTCAAAGCCGGATTCGGTACACTCACTTTTATTGTTGGCGGCAATACTTTGTGGTGTAACGCCATGACGACCTTAAACAAAGACGCGGAACCGGCTGCAGCTTTCGTATGGCCAATCTGCGATTTTACACTGCCGAGTGCGCACCATTGTTTCCTGCCACCCGAGACTTCCTCAAAGGCCTGTCGCAATCCACCAAACTCAGCTGCATCACCCGCCCTGGTTGCAGTACCATGTGCTTCGATCAGTTCAACTTCATCTACATCGTAATCGGTCATTTCGTAGGCTCGACGTATTGCGAGTGCCTGGCCCTTTGACTCTGGTGCATAGATACTGCCGGAACGGCCGTCGGATGAAGATCCAATTCCACGAATAACCGCGTAGATTCTGTCACCGTCACGCTCTGCATCTGATAACCGACGCAATGCAACCATGCCAATTCCCTCACCCAGCATGGTGCCATCAGCATCCGCAGAAAAAGGTCGGCAGTCTCCCGTTGGAGATAAAGCGGGTGTCTGGCTGAAACACATGAACATGAATGAATCATTTAGTGCGTCCACCCCGCCGCTGATGACGAGGTCAGAACTGCCTGACTGCAGCTCCCGTATACCCATGGCAACTGCCCCCAGACTACTGGCGCATGCCGCGTCTACCACACAGTTCGTACCACCGAGATCCAGCCTGTTGGCAATTCGACCGGCAACTACATTGCCTAACAGTCCCGGAAAGGTGCTTTCATCCCACTCGGGATAGGTGGCTTCAATTCCATCACAAACCTCGACAACTTTGCTCTCGGGAACTCCCGCATCACGAAGCGCCTTCAACCAGTGAGGACGTTGAATACGCGCGGCCATTTGACCAACCATTTCGGTAGCGGAGGCAACACCGAGGATGACACTGATATCCGATTTATTGACCTTCCCAAACTGGACACTGGCAGCGTCTTCCAGAACCTTACTCGCTACAATCAGCGCAAGTAGCTGTGCCGTGTCTGTGGTTGATAGCTGTTTGGGCGGCATGCCAAATTCCATTGGATCAAAATCCACTTTCGGCAGAAAAGCCCCCCGATTTCCATAGATCTTTCCATTCTTACCCGGTTGGGGATCGTAATAGTCATCAATCAGCCAGTGGTTATCCGGTACTTCTGACATAAAATCTTCACGCGCCAAAATGTTGCGCCAAAACGATTGACCGCCGATAGATCCGGGGAATAGTCCGCTAGCGCCAACAATCGCTATCGGACTAAACTTTGGTTCTTTCTGCGATTCTTTCTGGTTTGTCATAAATCTGTACTCCTGCCCCGAGTGATCATCGGGCCCCCTATTTGTTCTTGTTATCGTCAGTCTATATTCGAACTATATTCGAAGAACCGTCGGTGAATAATTCAATGCATCCTGCGCCATCGGCAGTCCAAATGTTCTTAACTGTTGTGCACGGGTCACGTGTGCCGCCCCTTCCAGTAAATTCAGCGCTATTTGCTGGATTGTCCTGCATTCTGGCGCCTCAAGGAAGCTTCCAGCTACCCAACGGTTAAATGCGCCCATGGCAGGACCACACCAAAGCTGATAGTCAACCTGGCGCGATAGGTCACCAATCATCGGCCATCGACTGGAGTGCCCAATATACCAGCGAAAAATCAACGCCATCTTGTGTTTTGGATTTCGCTCGGCCTTCTCTATCTGGCCGGGATCTGTCTCAGTAAAAAATTCCTGTGTCTGCTGCCAGACTTCTTCCAGCGACATGCGAAAAATGTTCTTCTCAATGCTTGCACGCTGCTCGGCCGGTATTTCGTCGATGGAATCGTAGTGAGTGTATAAGTCATGCAATTGATTGCCCCTGACGGCCATCATCGTGCCTCGCTTCAAAACCTGCACCTTGACGCCAAGCTCAAACATATCAGCTGATGCAGTCATCGCCACGTCAGCCAGTTCAGCCTTGGCCAATAGCTCACGGCTGTTGTCCGATACCCCGGATTCAATGGCTGATTGATGAACGGTTCCAATCAAAACAAAAGCTGCCCCCAACGAAAACGCCGCGGCAAGACTAATGGGCGTGCCCAGACTTCCCGCCGCCCCTATCCTAACGGGCCGATCATAACCAAATTCCACGCTAAGACGGTCACGAAGGTTCATAATAGTCGGAAATAGTGCGTTCAACGGACGGTTGTCCGTATGTCCGCCGGAATCAGATTCAACGATAATATCTTCCGCTAACGGTATGGTTGCGGCGATTTCGGCTTCTGCTTTCGTTAGTTTTTGTTCGCCAACCAACTGATCCAGGATTTTCTTCGGTGCCGGTGATAAGAAGTGACGCGCGACTTCCTCACGGGAGATTTTGGCAAAAACGTGGTTCTTACGCTGCACCGAACCATCATCCGCCAGGGATAAACCGGTGCATGCATAACGCACAATCGCAGGAGTGAGCCCCATAAAAGCGGAAGCCGATACTCGTTTTACACCACGGCGCAAATAAAGATCGACGATTTGATTTTCCAGTTCCGGTTCGTTTGGCGAATGGATTAAATTACTGCCCCAGGATAGTCCCCTAGGATCCAGCTCAGCACTGATCTGTGCTATAGCCGCTTCAACAACTTCGGGTGAAAGTCCTGCTGCCCCAAACATTCCCAAAGCGCCCATTTTTCCTAATTCGATAACCAGCCTTGTAGATCCGATGCCACGCGCCAGGGCACCGCCCACATAAGCAAAGCGCACACCGTGTGTTTCCTGGAAGCCGCGATCGCCCAACCATTCTGGATACAATGGCGGCAGTATTCCCAACAGCGAATAATGTGGCGCCCCATCCTGAGGCACGCTTGTTTTCACTTCACCCTGCTGCGCCAATCCGATACGTCGAGTCGCCGCATCAAAGACCACGGACGTGGATCGCCGCATAGAAGATTGAACGGCGGCAGAATCAAGCGGCAAAAAACTGGCATGCGCAGGATCTCCAACCCAGACCCCGACATTGTCCGGATCAGAGTTGCTGGCCATCAGGTCAGTCATCTGTGTTTTTGATGTCATTAATATCCACACGCCAATCGCGGCGCCTCTGGTGGCGCCCCTGGCGTCCGTAGGACCATGGATTATACAGGTGGACTCCAATATTGGTTACGACTTTTATAGATCTCGTAAGTGATTGAATACAAGGAGGTTTTTTTGCCTTCGTAGTAGCGGTGGCTTGACCGAAGGTCAAACGCCGCACCCGGCAGCAATTTGGCGAAGCCATGTTGCGAGAGGGGCAGGCCTAACACACATCGACATCCGCAAACTTGCATTTGATACTTAGGTTGATCAATATCTTTCAGCGACCCAAACAATTACCCAAGCTATTACCTAAGCTATTACCTAGGAACCAGTATCAACAAATTGGCACTCGCCTTCGTCTTTATCACCGCCCTGATGGACTCTGTTGGGTTCGGAATCATCATCCCGGTGCTACCAGACCTGATCATGCAGATCTCTGGTGAAAACCTCAGCGCCGCCGCCCAGTATGGTGGTTGGCTAATGTTTGCTTATGCATTCATGCAGTTCTTCTTTGCACCAATACTGGGGAATCTATCTGATGCCTACGGTCGCAGACCCGTTCTTCTGCTATCGATGCTGGTGCTCAGTGTCAATTATTTCATAATGGGCCTTGCAGACAGCCTTATGTTGCTGTTTGTAGGAAGAATTATTTCAGGCATCGGGGCGTCCACGATGAGCACCTGTAACGCCTATATTGCAGACGTAACCCCTGCCGAAGAGCGGGCACAATATTTCGGCTTGATGGGCGCCGCATTCGGGATGGGGTTTATTATCGGCCCTGTGATTGGTGGATTTCTCGGCGAATACGGACCGAGAACGCCTTTCATTGCAGCTGCCTGTCTGCTCTTCCTAAATTTAATATTTGGTCTTCTGATACTTCCCGAGTCACTAAACAAAGAAGACCGCAGAAAGTTCCACATCTCTCGCGCCAATCCCTTTGCCACGTTTACCCGGTTAAGCAAGTTCAAAGTTGTCTTTGGCATACTGGGCGTTATGTTTATTATGAATCTTGGACATCACGTCTTACCGGCCATCTGGAGCTACTACACGATTGAGCGGTTCGAATGGTCGTCTCGAGAAATCGGTTACTCCCTGGGGGTTATCGGTGCCCTGATAGTATTTGTACAGGGGTTTTTGATCAGGATAGTCATCCCAAGGATTGGAATGCGCTGGACCGGAATCATTGGCTTGACTGCTTCCATCGTCTCTTTTGTCGGCTATGCCGGTGCAAGTGCACCATGGATCCTGTTCGCCGCGATGGTACCCGGCGCACTCGCTGGTCTGGCAGGTCCAGCGATGAATGGTATTGCCTCCGGGCAGATCGGGCCAACCCAGCAAGGTGAATTGCAGGGCGGTATAGCCAGCATGATGAGCCTCACCGCGATCCTTAGCCCACCTATCATGACGCAAACCTTTGGCTTATTCAGCGACTCTAACGCGGTGATCTACTTTCCAGGAGCCCCTTTCCTCCTGGCGGGAATTCTTACTATGTTAGCCCTGATGTTGTTTGTCAGGACGACAGCGGATCTGCCCATTGCCGAACCAGCCGGTTAACTGGGAGTAGCTGTATGGCATCGGATCTACCGGAAAGTGCAGTACGCGTGCAGGAATTCATTAGTGCCAAAGGTTTTTCTTTCGATGTTAAAGCACTACCAGGATCAGCAAGAACCGCGCAGGAAGCAGCGACCAGTATAGGCTGCAGTGTATCCCAAATCGCCAGGTCTTTAATATTCAGGGAAGCAAGATTAATCGGCGAGAGTTTCACTATCAAGGCTGACTTTTGATGCAAGCGCTTCGGCAAATTTGCTCGCATCAATAGCATCTCGCCAGGCCAGGCTTATCGGTCAACTTATCGCTGCTGAAGAAAGGTACTCAACTTGTGTTCTGCTTCTCATGGAACAACTTACTGTCGATACAAACGTGCCGGAGCGAGTCGTTAGTACTGGCTAATGCGGAGTTCATTTTCTAGGAAAACGGTTCAGTCTCCTGTTCCTTGTATCCAAGATCTTGAAGTTTACTCTCGTGAGAAGATTCCGTTATTTCGTACT